>CAZGEE010000332.1:0-3187 GCA_964525035.1 uncultured Anaerolineales bacterium | reverse complement strand
GGCTCACCCGTTCGGCGGCGAGCAGCGCATCTTTCGAACGGCGAAACGCCGCGTCGACGATCTGGAGTTCCGCAAGGGCCTTCGCCTTGATCTGGAGCCCGGGCAGGATCGAGGTGAATCCCGCCGGCGCGCCCAACGCTCTGCCCGCGACAAGGTAGCCCCGGCCCGTGTCCTCCACGTCGAGCACCTTCGCGGCCCGGAACTCCGCGATCACCGCCGGCGCGGTTCCTTCCGACGCAGCACCGTCACCCGGTTCGACACGCCAGTTCTCTTCCTCGACATCCACCCCTGGCAGGTGAACGTAGAAGCGATCATCGGCCGGGATCCGGATCTCGCGCACCGCTTCGCCTTCGCGGCGAATCTCCAGCCGGGCTTCGTCGATGTCCAATACCCCACCGCGCGGCGACTCCAGAGTGTGCGGTACCGGCAGCGCGACAGGGAACCACGGAAACCGTTCGAGTTGGGCCGGGGTCATGAAGCTGATCACGATCATCATGTACATCGGGAACATGACCAGGGAGCCGATCAGCAGCAGGGAACCGACCTTGGGCAATTCCTCGAAAAGATGTCGGATCCTTCTGCGTATCATTTATTTGCCCCCGGCCTCGCCGCGCCCGTTTGTCTCAATCACTCCTTCCACCACGTCGAACGGGTGAGGGGTGCTTCGCGTCGCTTCTCGCCGCACTTTGGGCTCCCTGGGCGAAGCCGGCTGCCGGGAGACATCGGCTTCGGCGCCCTCGCGAATGGCCTCGATCTTGGCCTTGACGCGTCCATACCAGGGGCTTTCCCGCCAGCGCCGGGCCATGGCCTCAAGGACCTCCAGCCCTTCGTCGACCCGGCCGAGCCGCTCCGCCAGGATGCAACCAAGGCGGAAATGCACGAACTGCGATTGCTTGAAACGCATGTCGCTGAAGAACATCGGGTCCGTCAGCCGGCGGTAGCACGCGGCCGCAGCGGCATAGCCGCGGCGCGCACCGGACCCTTCCGCCCCCGGGGCCATGCGGTCCTCCAGGATGCGGGCCTTGTAGTAAAGGGCCCTCTCGACGGCCATGCGCGTCAACGTCGGCGCCTTGCGAAGCGTCTCGTTAGACGGGCCGAATCGCTCGATAAGCTTATCGTAGGCCTCGAGGGCGGCTTCGTAGTCCGGCGCATCGAGGTTGAACTCGTGACAGTGGCCGATCCGCAACATCACCTCGGGAACCAGAGGACTCTCGGGAGCTTCCTGCAAGAGGAGCCGGTAGTCGGCCACGGCTCCGTCGATGTCCTGGTAATCCATGTCGTATTCCCGGGCCAGGGCCCGGAAGAACAGCGCCTCAGCGTGGCGCGGGCTTTCGGGCCACCGTCGCCGGAATTCCGTCAGCGCACGGATGGCCCCGCGATAGTCGGCCTTGCTCGCATCCTCTTCCCGCATCACCAGCCTCAGGGCCCGTAGCCAATCGACCTTCCGGCGGAGGTCATCGAGCGGGAACTCGCCCAGCGGGTCGGGAGAGACGGTCCGCTTGGCCTTTAGGCACCGCTCGTAGTATTCCAAGGCGCCCCGTGGGGCTCCCGCTCGCTTCTCCCGGAAGTACCGTCCCTGGGCTTCCAGTGCCCGTGCCTCGCTGAGCCAGTCGGCGGGTCGGCCCTCCTCGGCGGAGCTGTCGCGGCACCCGGCGAGGACGACGAGCACCAGGCTCCCCAGACAGGCCCAGGCCCGAACATGTCTCGCAATGTGCTCCATGCGTCTTCCCTGCCTCAGTCGCGCGGGCGCACGACCCTGTTCGTCGTCAGGGTCGCGGCCAGGATCACAACGAACATCACCAGCCCGATCGCGCTGGCGTACCCCATTCGATCAAGCTGGAGGCCCTCCTCGTACATCTGGTATCCCGGCACCGTCGTGCTGTAGGCCGGGCCACCCTTGGTCAGAAACAGAATCGCGCCGAATCCCTGGATGGCCCCGATGAGGCCCAGCACGAGATTCAACTTCACCTGCCGCATCAGGAGCGGGAGCTCGACGTGGAAGAATTTCTTCACGGGCCCGGCGCCGTCGATCTCGGCCGCCTCGAACAGGTTCGGGTCGATGTTCTCCAACCCGGCCAGGTAGATGAGCACCCCCAGCGTGTTGATCCAGGGGAAGCCCAGGAAGATGATCGCGCCGAGGGCGGTCCGCGGGTCGGCCAGCCAGTTGTGCGCCAACTCGACGTCCAGCCCGTGGCCCTGGAGCCACGTCTCGATCGGCAGCAGGATTGAGTTGAACACGCCCGAGGGCGCGGGCTGGTAGAGCAGTTTCCAGACCATCCAGTACACGATGCGCGGAACCACCAGCGGGAGCACGAACATGACGCGGAAATAATAGCGCAGCCGTTCGCTCGCCACGTGATAGATCAAGACCGCGACGATCAGGGGCGGGATGATTTTGACCAGAAACGCCGCGAGGATCCAGAAGAGGTTGAGCGCCGAGACGCCCAGGATCTGGTCGCGGGTCAGCTCCACAAAGTTTTCCAGTCCGATGAACTCGTCCACGTTGACCCCGTCCCACCGGGTGAACGCGTGGTAGATTCCGCTCAGGGCCGGGTAATACCGGAACGCCAGCACGAAAACCAGCGTCGGGAGGACGAAGAGGTAGATGCTTTTCTCGGGCAGGCCGAGGAAACGGCCCAGGCGGTTCTTGCGCACCAGAAACACCACAACCCACACCGCGGAACCCGCCACCAGGATCATCCCGACGAGCTCGAGCACGCCGGCGCGTTTCTCCGTGATGAGCGGGGTGTGCCTGTAGCCGTCCGCTCCCTTCTCGGGGTAAGCCGCGTCGATCAGGGCGACGACGAGATCCTCGGTGTTTTTCAGGTTGTCGAGAGTCATCCCCATGCCGGCGAGGGCATCTTCCCGACGGCCGGCGGTGGTGGTTCCGGCGCCCGCCTCGATCCGTCGTTGCAGATCGGCCTGCTCGTACATGCGCCGGGCGTAGAGCCGCGCGGCCGTGAAGATGCCTTTGCGGGTACTTTCCTGGACCTTCTCGCGCCGCAGGTCGATGAAGCGGTCCGTGAACCGGGCCATGAAGTCCTTCAGTTCGTGGAGTTCCATCTTGCCGGAGACATAAAGCGGAGCCACCTGCTGAAAGCAGTTCTGCATCTCCTTGCTCAGTCCGTAGAAGGCGGGGCCGGCCGGCTGCCCGCCGACCTCGGGCTTGAAGGCAAGCGTGTCCTCG
>CAZGEE010000331.1:0-3196 GCA_964525035.1 uncultured Anaerolineales bacterium | reverse complement strand
GTGATGGCCGTGCCGGCGTCGATGGCAATCACGGCCCCGCCGGCCCATCGGTACGCCGCCAGCGCGGCGAGGAGACGATCGACGCCGACCGAGCTCGGCCGGTCGGCTGCGTTCTCGATCGGCACCGGCACGTCGCTTCCGGCCACGAGGAACGGCCCACCCGTGATCTCCCCTGCGATGCCCCGCAAGCGGGCCGCGGCGGCCGGGTTCACGCTGGCCGCGACCATTGGAGCCGGCACGCGCGCCACGGCCGGGTCCAGTTCCAGGCAGGCAGCCAGACCGTCCAGTCCCTCGACAGGCACGCGGACCACCTGCTCCACGCGGTCGCCCCGGCAGATGGCCAAGGCCACGCGGCTGTTGCCTACGTCGCAGGCGTACAGCAACTCGGATTCAGCGCCCGTCATGAACACCACTCTCCGCTTCGGTTCTCTGGTCCAGCTCCTCGATGATCACCGAGACCAGTCTGCGAAAGCCTCGATGAGCTACACCGCTCACGCCAAGCACGGGGCGAGCCAGTTCGCGCTCCAGACGGCGCCGGACATCTTCCGCCTCGGCCAGGTCCGTCTTGCTCACCGCGACGATCTCCGGACGCGTGACCAACTCCGAAGAATACTGCTCCAGTTCCTCCCGCAGCGCCTTGTAGTTTTCCAAGGGATCGCTCCCGTCCATCGGCACAGGTTCGACCAAGTGGAGCAGCAGCCGCGTCCGCTCGACGTGCCGGAGGAACCGGTCCCCGAGCCCGACGCCCTCGTGCGCTCCGGCGATGAGCCCGGGCAGGTCGGCCATGACGAATCGCCGCTCGGGCGAGGCCTCGACAATGCCCAGACACGGCTCGGTCGTCGTGAACGGGTAGTCGGCCACGCGCGGCCGGGCGGCGCTGAGGCATCGCAGCAACGTGCTCTTGCCCGCATTCGGCAGGCCCAGGAGCCCGACGTCGGCCACCAGCTTCAACTCAAGGTGCAGGTTTCTCTCCTCGCCGGTGCGGCCCTCGGTGGCAAAGTCCGGCGCCTGTCGCGTTGGCGTCGCGAAGTGGCGGTTCCCCCGCCCGGGCCGGCCACCGTGAGCCACGACGAACCGGTCGCCGGGGGCGACCAGGTCTTTGATACGCAGCTCCTTGTCGACGTCCGTGACGAGAGTACCCGGGGGCACGCGGAGGACGAGGTCCCGGCCGCCTCTGCCCGTTCGGTTCTTCCCGCTACCGGCCTTTCCGCCGGAGGCGATCCAGTGGTGGCGTCCCCGGAAGTCGAGCAGCGTGTCGACACCGGGATCGGTCACCATGACAACGTCACCTCCGCGGCCGCCGTCTCCGCCGTCGGGCCCTCCGCGCGGAACATGGGCTTCGCGGCGGAACGACACACAGCCGTTACCGCCGTCTCCGCCCCGAACGTAGATGTCCGCCTCATCGATAAACACGTCGATCCATCCGCTGACAAAAAAGAAGCAGGGCACCATCGGCGGCGCCCTGCAGGTTCGTTCCAGTATCCGGGCTCCGGGTCATTCCTCCCCGGCCAGGACGCTGACGCGCCGTCGGGACCCGAAGCGCACGATCCCGCCCGTCCGCGCGAACAGGGTCCAGTCCTTGCCCCGTCCAACGTTGCGGCCGGGATGAAACTTCGTGCCGCGCTGCCGCACGATGATCGACCCCGCCTTGACGCGCTGTCCGCTCGAAGCCTTCACGCCGAGATACTTGGGGTTGCTGTCGCGACCGTTGCGCGACGCCCCTTGTCCCTTCTTATGTGCCATGCCACCACGCTCCCACGAAGTCACTTCCCTGCGCCCATTCAGCAGCCCGTGCCCACTTCACCTTGCCGCCGGGCGCCGCTCAACGCCAGACCCACTTCTGTTCCCTAAGGTACACCTTGTCGGCACTCAGATCAATCGTATCACCGGGAAAATCGAAGTTCAACTGCAGCGTCTTCCGGAGCACGATTTCCTTGGGCTCCTCGCCTTCCTTCTTCGGCGGAAGCTCCCGGACGACGAACTCCCCGCTCAGACCGGTTACGAAGATCTTGAACCGGTCCATCTGCGGGTCCACTTCCGGGAAAACCAACACGCCGTCCTGGGCTTCGTCTTCGCCGGCCTTGAGTTCTCCCATGATCTCGACGCTGTTGTGGAGTTTCGCAAGCCGGTACCGGTCTTTGACCGCCTCCACGACCTGCGGATAGATGCCGTCACCGATCACTTTGCCCGTGTTGGTGAACAGGACCGCCTGCGGAATGAACTTGTGCGCCACCTTGTCCTTGTTGATCGCGGTGTACAGAAGGCACCAGTAGGCTTTCTCCTGTCCTTTCTCGTCGCTGGCCACCACCCGTTGGGGTGTCCGGAACTTGAAGGTCAGTTCCCAGTGGGCGCCCTTGATATTTTCAAGGGGCACCTTCTCGGTCGGGATCGCCGCCAGAACCGTACATGCCAGTCCGGCAATCAAGGCAACGCTCAGTATCCGCATGAACCAAGCTCCTTCTGATTCCGTGCGCTTCTAAGCCCTTGTCAGGCCGCTTCTTGGCCGGGTAGTTTACCCTTCCCGGCTTTCCGTGACAAGCGAAAATTCCCGATCGCCCCCGTCGGGCACACGGCCACGCATTTGCCGCAGGAAATGCATTTCGCAGGGTCCACGCGGGCCAGGAAGTCCCTGACGTGGATCGCCCCGCCCTCGACCGGGCACACCTTCTCACACTTCTTGCACCCGATGCAGCCCACGGAGCAGACTTTCCGGACCTGGCCACCCTTGTCCCGGCTGCGGCAGAGCACGTGGACCATGTTCGAGACCGGCAGGATGCTGATGATGTTCCGCGGGCACACCTCGGCACACGTCCCGCAGCCCGTGCACTTCTCCTCGATCACGTGCGGCAGCCCGTCCTCGCCCATCCCCAGCGCGTCGAACGGGCAGGCCTCGACACACGTGCCCAGGCCGATGCACCCCCAGGCGCACCCGATCGGGCTGTTCTGCATCAGGGCGGCCGCGCGGCAATCCGTGATGCCTTCGTAGTGAAACCGGTCCTGCACGCGCGTGCCCCCCTGGCAGCACACCACGGCCACGCGTTTTTCTTTTTCCTCGACCGACAGGCCCATGATCTCGCCCACCCGGCGGGCCACCTCCATCCCGCCCGGGACGCACTCACTCGGGCCGACCTTGCCCGCCACGACGGCCTCGGCATAGGCCGCGCACCCGCCAAACCCGCACGCGCCGCAATTGAAT
>CAZGEE010000330.1:0-3208 GCA_964525035.1 uncultured Anaerolineales bacterium | reverse complement strand
CCCCGGCCGGGGAGCCTCGAAGGCCGTCCCGCCGAGGAAATCGAGGTGTTCCTGAAGGACCGCGCCGCCGAGAACGCCCGCGAACGCGTGAGCGAGACGCTCGGCGAATTCTACGTCGAACCCGAATTCGAAGGGCCCGAAGACGCCAAGACGGAGGCCGAGCCCGAGATCGACTACCGGGCCGTCGCCGGGTGGGCCCGCGATCGGCTGGGGCTGGAGGTCCATGAGTCGGAGTTGCGGAAGATGGACCCCGACGCCCTCGAAACGATGCTCCAGGACGCCGCGGAGAAGAAGGTCCGCGCAACGGACTGCTCGACGCTGAAGCAATATCTCGACGAGGACTACTCGATCCGCGTGCTCAGCAACTGGCTCAAGAGTAAGTTCGAGCTCCAGCTTCCGCTGAATGCGTTCCGCGACCGCCCGCGAGAAGAGATCGAGGACATGCTTCAAAAGGAGCTCCAGAAGCTCTACGACCGGAAGGAACGCGAGTACCCGGTCGTCCACGCCATCGAGGACTGCATCAACCCGAACACGGGCTCCGGGAAGTTCGACTTCGCCGGGCTCGCCCGGTGGGCGTCCTGGTACTACGCGGTGAACGTCTCCGAGCAGGACGTGCACCGCGAAACGCTCGAACAGACCCGCCAACGGCTTCTCGAGATCGCGGACCAGGCCGCCCGGTCCGACGCCCTAGGCGATCGGCTGCGCAAGGGGTTGAACCGCTACCTCTCCGGCGACGAGGCTAGGCTGACCGACCACAACCTGCCCACGGTTCGCAAGTGGGCGGCGGAGCAACTGGGCGTCGAGGTCACGCCGGACGAGCGGCGCGACGTTCCCCGGAGCCGCCTCCGGGAGATGCTCCTGGAGCGGGCCCGCGCGGCCCGCCGCGCCGAAATGAACACCCTGGAGCGCTACCTCCTGCTGCAGGTCTACGACACGAGCTGGAAAGATCACCTCTACGTGATGGACCACCTGAAATCGGGGGTGGGGTTGCGCGGCTACGCCCAGAAGGACCCGAAGATCGAGTACAAGCGGGAAGGGCTGAGCGAATTCCAGCGGATGCTCGACGGGATCGATGAAAAGTTCACGGACCTGTTCTTCAAGGCCCGCTGGGTGCAGGCCGATGCCCTGAACCGCATCTGGTCCGGCCAAAGCGCCGAACACGAAGAGGTCACCCCGGGAATCGACCGGTTCGACGAACAACGTGAAGCCGCCCTGGAAAACCTGAAGCAACAGTCGGCCGAGAAGCCGAAACCGATCATACGCACGAAGGCCAAGGTCGGGCGCAACGACCCCTGCCCGTGCGGCAGCGGGAAGAAGTACAAGAAGTGCTGCGGCCGAAACGTGTAGAAAGTCCTCCGGCGTGAAACGAGGCACGCGGGCGCCGCACCTTGAAGTGGCCTGGCACCAAAAGGCGCGGTCGGCGATACCAGGGCTTCAGGCTTCCGAGCGCCTGCAGCGTGAGGCACGCTTCAGCCGAGTCCCGAAGCAGTACGCACAATGCCCATGAACCGATCCCATCCATCCCCCGCGGTCGCTTTGCTCATCGATCTTTTCTATGCAGCCGTTGCGCTGGCCGGGTGGCCCGTACTCCTCGTGCTGATGCTGACCCGGCGGAAATGGCGCGAGGGATTCCGGGAGCGGATGGGGTGGGTCCCGCGCCTGCCGGCACGGTCCCGCCGCATCTGGGTGCATGCCATCAGCGTGGGCGAGGTCGAGGCGGCGCGCCCGCTGGTGCGTCGGCTCCGCGAGCGCTACCTCGACGCCGAGATCGTCATCAGCACCACCACGCGCACGGGGCGGGCCCGGGCCCGGAAGCTCTTTCCCGACCTGCTCGTGTTTCATTACCCGCTCGATTTGCCGTGGGCGGTCCGGTCGACGCTTCGTCGGATCCGGCCCACCGTGATCGTACAGGTCGAGGCCGAGTGGTGGCCGGGCTTCCTGCTGCAGACGGCCCGCCGCGGCATCCCGCTGTGCATGGTGAACGTGCGCATAACGGAGAAGGCGGCACGTGGGTACCGATGGCTCGGCAGCCTGTTCGCCGAAATGGTCCGCTGCGTCTCGGTGATCGGCGTGCAGGATCGGCTCTACGCCGATCGGCTGCGCAGCCTCGTCGGGTCGGCCGGGCGGATCGTGGTCACCGGCCAGATGAAGTACGACAACGTGACGTTCGAGCCGGTGCCCGGGGCCGAACGGCTGGCCCGCGACGTGGGCATCGGTTCCGACCAGCAGCTCGTGGTGGCGGGGTCCACGGGACCCGGCGAGGAGGAGCTCATCCTTGATGCTTACCGCCGGCTGAAGCCGGATCGGCCCAGGCTCCGCCTGGCCCTGGTGCCGCGCAAGCCGGAACGGTTCGAGGAGGCGGCCCGGCTCGTCACCGAGTGGGGATTTCGCCTGGTGCGGCGAAGCGAGACGCGGGACCATCCGGCCGAGGCCGACCCGGAGGCCGTCGTGCTGGGCGACACGATGGGCGAGTTGATGGTCTTCTACCAGCTTGCCGCCTGCGTGGTCATCGGCCGCAGCTTCGTGCCCATGGGAGGCTCGAACCCGTTCGACCCGGCCGGTCTGGGGCTTCCACTGGTGTTCGGCCCGCACATGTTCAACTTCCCCGAGGCCGAGGAGCTCTTCGTCCGGTCCGGCGCGGCGCGCGTGGCCCAGGACGCCGATTCGCTGGCGGAAACCCTGGCCGAGATGTTAGAATCGGAAGCGATCTGCGCGGCGATGGGAGAGCGCGGTCGCGAAGCGGTCCGGCGGCGCCAGGGCGCCACCGAGGCCAACCTGGCATTGGTCGAGCGGGTGCTGGCCCGGTCGGGAGCAACGCATGAGTGAGGACGTCCGCAGACAACTGGCCGCAAGGGCCCGCAGCGTGGTCGTCAAGATCGGGACCAACGTCCTGACCGACGAGCACGGGGCCGTCGATGCCCGCCTGGCGGGCGAGCTGGCCGGCAGCATCGCGCGGCTTCGGGACCGCGGCCTGCAGGTCACCGTCGTCTCCAGCGGGGCCATCGGCGCGGGCATGGACGCCCTCGGCATCCGGGCGCGCCCGGAGGACCTGCCCCGGTTGCAGGCCTGCGCGGCGGTCGGGCAGGCCCACCTCATTCGCATGTTCGACGGGGCCCTCAAGCGGCGGGGATACCGCGCCGCGCAGATCCTCATTACCCGCGACGACTTCGAGAACCGGGCACGGTATCTCAACATCCGGAACTGCATC
>CAZGEE010000329.1:924-3211 GCA_964525035.1 uncultured Anaerolineales bacterium | reverse complement strand
CGTCGTGCGATCGGGCATGTTGCCAACGATCATCACCGGCACCTCGACCTGCCCCATTCGGTAGGTCCTGGCCAGGGCCTTCGCTTGCAGGACCGGCTCACTCATACCGCAAGGCCTCCACCGGCTGCACCCGGGCGGCCCGATAGGCCGCCACCGTGCTGCACAGAACCGCCCAGGCAATCGCTCCCACCACGATCACGGCGATGTAGGCCGGGTCCTCGTACACGGGGATCTCCTCGAAGTAGTAGACCTCCCGGGGAAACACGCTCACGCCCAGCAGGTCCGACACCCAGACTTCAATCCGGTCGATGTAGTGCAGGAAGATTTTCCCCCCGGCCAACCCCAGCAGCGCCCCCACCACGCCGACCGTTCCGCCGTAGTAAATGAAGATCTGGGCCACCCCGTGGCTCGGGGCCCCAAGGCTCTTCAGGATGCCGATGTCGCGCGTCTTCTCCTTGACGATCATCACGAGGATCGCGCCGATCAGGAACCCGGCCACCACGACCACCAGCCCCAGCAGGATGATCATCAGGGCCCGCTGCATCTCGACCGTGCTCAGGATCGTCACCTGGCGCTCCTCCCACGTCAGCACGCTGAGCAGCTTGCGCAACAGCCGGGGATGCCGCGCCCGGAACCGATCCACCAATCCCTTCAGATCGGCCACGGTTTGCGCGGCCTCGTCGTAATCGTGAAGGCGGACCCGGATCTGGTGCGCCCGGGGCGGGTTCGCGGGGTCGCTTCCCTCCGGGTCGCCCAGCTCGCCGAGCTTCTGCGCCTCCTCGAACGGGACGAACATGTGCCGATTGTCGAACTCCCACAACCGGCTCTTGTAATGGTCGACCACCGTGAAGGCCCGCATGGTGGGCCGGATGGCTCCACCGACTCCGTGCGCCAGCGTGCCCGTCGCGCTGATCGGAAACGTGGTCACCACGAGCTTGGCGCCGCGACCGGCGAGCACCACGGAATCCGGCTCTTTCCGCTCGGCCGACCCGACGTGCTTCGGAGGATGGTAGCTCACCAGCTCGATCCCCGGGACGCACCCGGCCCGCACCCGGTCGCCGCGCAGCTCGACGCGCTCGGCCACCCACCGGGGCACCTCGAAGGAGGGGCGCTCCGCCCCGGCCTGCTGTTGAAGATACGCGCTGAACTTGCCTACCTTCGCGAACTCGGCCGGCCGCACCCCGTAGAGCGCGCACGGCCGGCTGACGACGCTGTCCGTATCGTACCCCGTGGCCGGGTCCGGCGTGATCCGCACCATCCCGAACAGATGCACCACGGGCGTGGTCGCGGCCACGTTCGGGTGCTTCTCGATCTCGTCCGCCAACTCGTCGTAATGAGGAAAGCCCGTGATGTCGCTGTCGACGATCACGTCGGCCAGCCCGCCCCGGCACGCCTCCCGGGCGCCCTTGACGAACCCGCTCATCACCGCCACCGTGACCACCAGCGCGCCGACGCCGAGGAAGACGCCCCCCGTCGCCACCAGGGTCAGGAAGCGGCTCATCAGGTAGCGGAAACACAGGACCGTGCGGTACAACCCAGGGCTCTCCTACTCGGTTCCCCGCGGCTCCTCGTCCTCGCCGGCGTCCTCACCCGAAGCCCCCTCATCGGAGGCCGACTCCGCGGCTTGCGACCCGCGCAGCAGCGGAAACAGGATCACGTCCCGGATGCTCTGCGAGTCCGTCAGGATCATCGCCACGCGGTCGATGCCGACGCCCAGGCCTCCGGCGGGCGGCATGCCGTACTTCAGCGCCGCCAGGAAGTCCTCGTCCAGCATCCGCATCGCGACGTTGTCGCCCTCGCCTTCGAGCTGGGCGCGGAAGTTCTCCTCCTGCGCCGCCGGATCGTTCAGCTCCGTGTACGCGTTGGCGATCTCCATGCCCGCGATGTAGGCCTCGAACCGCAGCGCCACGTTCGGATCGTCGGGGCTGCGGCGCGTCAGCGGGCACAGCGGCGCCGGGTAATCCTTCACAAACGTCGGCTGGACGAGCGTTTCCTCGACCGTGGCTTCGAAGACGTCCTGCGTGACGACCGCCGGGGCCTTGTTGGCCTCTTCGATCCCGAGTTCCCTCGCCCGGGCCCGGAGGCCCTTTTCGTCGCCCACCTCGACGCCCGCGCAGTCGCGGAGCAGTTCCGCGTACTGCTTGCGGGGCCACGGCGGGGCCAGGTCGATCGTCTCGCCGCGATATGGAACCCGCGTCGAGCCGCACGCCTCCTGGGCCGCCCCGGCGGTCAGCCGCTCGGTGAGCTCCATCATGTCGGTGTAATCGGCGTAGGCCTGATAGAGTTC
>CAZGEE010000329.1:0-914 GCA_964525035.1 uncultured Anaerolineales bacterium | reverse complement strand
ATCTCGTAGACCTTTTCCATTCCACCGACGAGGAGCCGCTTCAGGTAGAGTTCCGGGCTGATCCGCAGGTAGAGGTCCATGTGCAGCGTGTTGTGGTGCGTGACGAAGGGCCGCGCCGCCGCGCCGCCGTAGATCGGCTGCATCATCGGCGTCTCCACCTCGACGAAACCGTCGTCGTCGAGCATGCGGCGGACGGCGCTGATGATCCGGCTCCGCCTGTAGAACGTCTGGCGCACGTCGCGGTTGGCGAACAGGTCCACGTACCGCTGGCGGTAGCGCGTGTCCACGTCCGAGAGGCCGTGCCACTTCTCCGGCGGCGGAAGCAGTGCCTTGGCCAGGACCTTCAGGCGGGTAACCAGGATGGTCGTCTCGCCGGTGCGGGTCCGGAACAGCGTGCCCTCGACGCCGACGATGTCACCCAGGTCGAGGGCCTTGAAGAGCTCGAACGCGTCGCCGAGTTTCTGCTTGTTGAAGCAGAGCTGGATCTTTCCGGACCCGTCGACCAGGTCGGCGAAGGCAAGTTTGCCGAACTTGCGCATCGCCAGGAGCCGGCCGGCGGCCCGCACTTCCGCGCCTTCGCCCTGCTCCTCGAACCGCTTGAGGATTTCCACACTCGGCTGCGTGTCCGGGAAGCGCCCGCCGTAGGGGTCTTCCCCCAGTTCCGCGAGCCGATCGAGCTTTCTGCGGCGATCCTGCTCCAACGAATGGCTCATGGCGCGACTCTCCCACTCCGACGACGGCCAAGAAGGAAACGACAGCCCCGAAACATAGCCGCCGACGGGACAGGCGTCAAGCGATTCCCAAAAGACCGAATTCCCTTGACTTAGAGGCCGATAGAAGAAGAATAACGGCGGCGTAAGCTGGACCGAACGCACCCGGGGCCGGAGGCGATGCGACGGCGCAGGAGAGCGCGC
>CAZGEE010000328.1:1944-3213 GCA_964525035.1 uncultured Anaerolineales bacterium | reverse complement strand
GTCGGCAGCGGGTTCCGGCCCTTCCTCAGCAGCCTCGGCCGGGGTGTCCGGAACCGGCGCCGAGGGGGAAGCCCCATCGGCCTCGGCGGCTTCTTCCAGCGCCGCCGCCATCCGGGCGTGATACCAGCTCACGTCGGCGTCCTCGATCCGCCGGGCGGCGGCCCGGTGCGCCTCGACCGCGCCCTGGAGGTCTTCCTGTTGTACGAGCGCCCACGCCGTGGCGTTGCCCACCAGGTCCCACGCGAAATCGTCATAGGCGGCACGAGGCTTCTCGAGAAGCTCCCGGCCCGCTTCCGCGGCCTCGGCGAAGTCTCCCGCCCGGGCTTTCTTCACCACGGCGCGGGCCGCCTCGTCCATCTCGCCGAGGTCGTCCCCCGTTTCCAATCTCGCGTGCGGGGATTGCGGCACGCCGGTCCGTTCAGACGGGAGCTTGGCCGACTCGGGCGTCTCGCCCGGCAGCGGCGGCACCGGCTGCTCGGAATAGCGCCCCGGCAGCTCGCGGACGTGATCCGGAAGGATCCGGTCGCCCCACCCGGGCGGCGGCATGTGGGAGACCACCTCCGCGCGCACCGACCCCGGCATCAGCAGGACAAACGCCAGAGCGACCGTCGGCAACCCTCGCAACATCATGACCTTCACCGCACCAACCGCGCGGGGGAGTGCCCCCGCATTTCCTTCGTATTCTACCATTTTAACCCCTGGGCGTCGGGATTGTTTCTCGCCATTTCCCGGAAACCGCGCGGGCCCTTCCGGGCTTGACTCCACGGCCGGCGCGGGATACAGTGACCCGATTATGGCTGGCGAGCGACCGAGCTGGGACGAGTATTTCCTCCGCATCACCCAAGAGGTGGGAAAACGGTCCACGTGCCTCCGGCGGCACGTCGGGGCCATCCTCGTGCTGGAGAAGCACATCCTGGCCACCGGGTACAATGGGGCCCCCTCCGGCCTGCCGCACTGCGAAGAGGTGGGCTGCCTGCGCGAGCAGATGAAGGTGCCCCCCGGCGAGCGGCACGAACTCTGCCGCGGCCTCCACGCCGAGCAAAACGCCCTGTTGCAGGCCGCCAAGCACGGCACGCGGATCGACGGTGCCACGCTCTACGTCACCCACCATCCCTGCTCGGTCTGCGCCAAGATGCTCATCAACGGCGGCGTCGAGAGGATCGTCGCCCAAGGGCGGTACCCCGACCCCATGGCCCGCGACATGCTCGCCCAGGCGGGTGTCGAGCTCGAGGTGCGCGAAGGCGGCACCGAGCCGGAGGAGAGCGCGGG
>CAZGEE010000328.1:0-1934 GCA_964525035.1 uncultured Anaerolineales bacterium | reverse complement strand
CTGCTCGGTCTGCGCCAAGATGCTCATCAACGCCGGCGTCCGCCGCATCGTCATCCGAGACGATTACCCGGACGCCCTGGCCAAGGAATTGCTCGAGGCCGCGCAAATCCCCATCGACGTCGTGCCGGGCGACTGACGCGACCGGGCAACACCCCCGGCCCCGCCGACCGCGAATCCGCAGCACCGGGTCGGCGGAAAAGGAATCGCGAGAACGTCTTCGTTCCGGATGGAACCGTAAGAAAGGAGCCGCACCCGTCATGGCACAGCAGCAACGGCCGAACATTCTCGTCATCATCACCGACCAGCAGCGCTTCGACACCATCGGCGCGCACGTGAACCGGTTCGGGGCCGAGACGCCCGCTCTGGACCGGATGGTCCGCAACGGCGTCGTCTTCAACAACGCCTTCACCACCTGCACCATCTGCACGCCGGCCCGGTCGTCGCTCGTCACGGGCAAAATGCCCACCCAGGTCGGCATGCCCGGCAACCTCGGCAACCCGAACGGCCCGCTGAACCTTAACCTGACCACCGTCGCCCACCGCATGGCCGCCGCCGGCTACTCCACCGTCTACCACGGCAAGAGCCACCTCGGCACGGACCTCGGCCAGCTCGGCTTCAAGACCCACTACGAGAACAGCTTCGACGAGTCCACCCGCATCGAGGCCAGCCGGTTCTGGAGAAACCGCGACTGGATCATCCAGAAGCGGCCGTTCTTCCACATGGTCTCGCTGCTCGACCCGCACGACATCTACTTCCTCGAACCCGACGAGGAACGGCCCGTCACGCTGCCGCCCTGGGAGAACCGCCACGACGATCGCCGCACCAAGCCGTGGCCCCAGCAGGCCTACACCCGCGGCGAGGGCTGGAGCGACGAGCGGTGGGAATACTACCGCCGCTTCTACGCGAGCCGCGTCGAGAAAGTGGACCGCGACGTCGGCATGCTCCTCAACGAACTCGTCATGGGCGGCTTCGGGGCGAACACCTGGGTCGTCTTCATGAGCGATCACGGCGACATGGGCGGAGAGCACGGCGTCGGCTTCAAGGGGCCCTTCATGTACGACTGCCAGACCCGTATCCCGCTGATCATCATGCCGCCGCGGCAAGGCTATCCCGGCCCGGGCAGTGTGCCCCCGCCGGAGGGGTTCCGCCCGCACGCCTCCGACGTCCTGGCGAGCAACCTGGACGTCCTGCCGACCCTGCTCGAGATGGCCGGCATCGAGCCGGACCCCGAGCTCCGGGGGCGCAGCCTGCTGCCGGCCGTCCGCGGCGACGAGTCCGAGATTCACGACGCCGTATTCGCCGAGCTCACCATGCTCGGGCAGATGGTCTGCCCCATCCGGATGGTCCGCACGAAGCGGTGGAAGTACAACCTCTACCTCGGCCACGGGGCGGAACTGTACGACATGGAAAACGACCCGGCCGAGCTCGCCAACCTGGCCGGGCGAAAGGAGCACGCGAAGGTCGAGGCCGAGCTGCGCGACCGGCTCGTGAAGTTCGTCGAGGAGACGGGCGACCCGTTCTTCTCGCAACAGCCGACCGACCGCGACGGCCGACCGTTCACCACCGCCCCGATCGAGAAACCCGGCAGCTCCTCGGCCGCGGCCGGATGAGCGAAGTAGGTCGCGGTCAACAGACCCGACGCTTTGTCGAGTTCGTCCATCTGTCGGCGCCACAATCCGGCCGCAGGCCACGCCATGATGCGCGCTCCCCCGCGCCGGTATCCTAGGGTGGTTGCCTGCCCTTCGGCGCGGCTCAGGGTCGTGAGCCTGTCGAACGGCAACCACCGTTATTAGAGGCCTGCGTGGCCCAGGGTTGTCGCCGGCCCTGTCGAGGCCGCGAGCTTTCCGAGCGCCGACGGCCTTGCTTGAAGCCGGGCAGGTCGGGCCAACCGCCCCGGCGGCGCATCTCACGGCCGCTCGACGTAGCCGATCATG
>CAZGEE010000327.1:0-3224 GCA_964525035.1 uncultured Anaerolineales bacterium | reverse complement strand
CCGCGCTGAAGAGCACCCGGTGCGGAGGGCAGCCCGTACGGCCCGCGATCCGCCGGCGCACCGAGTCCATCCAGTCATACCAGATGCGGCGAAGGTCGCTCGTCAGGACCACGGCGAGTTCTCCCCCGACGTCCAGCGCCAGCGCGCCGACGGTCAGGGGGTCCAGCGCGCCGCGAATGGGCTCGCGCCGCGGCAGACCCGTGGGTGTCAGTCGGGTCGGCTCCGCCGGCGTGACCTCGACCCGGGCGACCCCGGCCAGGAGCTTGCCTTCGGCAACGGTCGCCGTCACGGCTCCACCTCCGCTTCCTCCCGCGCGGCCAGCACCTTCGCGCCCTGGAGCCGAACCCGGGCGGCGGGGTCCCGCAGGGCGGCGAGCGCCGGCTCACGGGCAGACCCCGCGTCGATCCGATCGATCGCCTCCACCGCGCACAGGCGAACGTAGGGGGCCGGGTCCCGCAGCGTCGCTGAAACCGTGTCGGCGTGCTCCGCCGCGCGAAGCATCCCGAGGGCCTCGACGGCGACGGCCCGCTCAAAGGGCTCGTCGAGCGAATCCGCGGCCCGGGCGAGCGCCCCGATGCGCCCGGCCCGTCCGGTTCCCCCGGCGCGGGCCAGGGCGAACGAGGCCTTCAGGCGCGCGAACTCGGTCGGGTCGCCGTCGGCCATGGCTTCGACGGCGGCGCGATGGTCGGCCGTCGGGGCAGCCTCGAGCAGGCCCACCGCCGCCTGTCCGCGGACGTAGCGTCTCGGGGCCTGGAGCCACTCGGCCAACGCGCGGCACGCCTCGGGCGTAGCCAGGAGGGCGAGTGCTTCGGCTCGGACGGTGACGTGGGCGGTGTTACGGGCGGCGCGGTCGTCCAGCTCGGCCAGGGCGGCCGGGGTAATCCGGCCTTTCAGTTCGGCCACCGCGGGCGGACCGTCGGGCAGGCGCAGGATCGCGGGCGCGAAGACGCCGAGGAAGACGGCCGGACGCGATTCCCGGAGCTCCCGCAGCACCCCGGCACGGCTCTCGTCGCCGAGGCTCAACAGGGCCAGCGCGGCCGCGGCGCGCACCAGCAGGCGATCGATCCAGAACCAGTCGTCATGGACGTTCGGCCGGTCAACCACCTGGCGCAAGGCCGGACAGGCGGACGGGTTACCCAGCCGGGCCAACGCGTAGCAGCCGACGGCCTTGAGGTACTCCCGGCTCCCGGTGACGTACCGCGCGAGCGGGCGGACCGCCTCGGCCCGGCCGAGTTCACCCAGCAGGTGCGCCGCGTCGGCCTGGAGGAGGCGGTCGGACGTCTCCAGGGCGGCGGTCAGCATCGCGAAAGGGCGGGGCTCAGTCACACGGAACTCCGGGCTATTCTTTCGCGCGGGTCTCGTTGCGTCCGAGAGCTCCCCGCGGCATGCCGGACGGTGCGTCCTACCACCGGTCGTGGTGGACGCGGGATTCGTCGTAGCGGTCGGCCGGGGGTTTCTTCTCGGCCGGGCGGCCCACGGCGACGAGCGCCAGCGGGACGACGTGGTCGGGCAACCCGAACAGGCGGCGGAAGTCGGCCACGCGCTCCTCCACCGGGTGGATGCCGAGCCAGACGGTGCCGAGCCCGAGCCCGGCGGCTTCGACCAGGAGGTTCTCGACGGCGGCGGAGCAGTCCTGCACCCAGAATCCCTTGTGCTTCTCAAGGGTGGGGTCGCCGCAGACCAGGATGGCCACGGGGGCCTCCGGCACCATCGGCGCGTAGGGGTGCACCTCGGGGACCTTCTCGCGGAGTTCGCGGTCGCGGACGACCACGAAGTGCCACGGCTGCTGGTTTCCCGCCGACGGCGCGGCCATGGCGGCGTCGAGGAGCTTGCGCACCTCGTCGTCGTTCACCGGCTCGTCGGTGTACTTGCGGATGCTTCGTCGGGCCATCACAGGGTCCATCGGTGTTCCTCCATCGCGCGAGGGATTGACCGAACGCGGTCGGCTGCGCGGATCAGACGTCGAGGTTCCGGGCTTCGAGGGCGTGGCGTTGGATGAAGGCCCGGCGGAGCTCGACGCCGTCGCCCATCAGGACGGTGAACATCTGGTCGGCGGCGGCCATGTCCCGGAGCGTCACCTGCTTGAGGACGCGGCGGTCGGGGTCCATGGTGGTTTCCCAGAGCTGTTCGGCGTTCATTTCACCGAGGCCCTTGTAGCGTTGTATTTCCATGCCGCGCTGGCCGACCTGCCGGATGGCGGGCAGCAGGTCGCGGATGCAGGCCACCTCGCGGACGTCGCCGTTGCTGGCCAGTGCGAAGCGGTAGTCGGCCTTCTCGCCCAGGTGCTCCTCGGGGCCGGTGTGCCAGTCGGCCATGGACAGCCCGCGCCGCTCGAGCTTGCCGATCAGGCGGTTCAGCTCCTTGATGTCGAACAGTTCCTCGGGCTCGGGGAGGTCTTCGAGGGCCTCTTCGAGCTCGGCTTTCTTTGGCCGCTTCTTCCCTTCGGCGGCGAGTCGGCGGCGGGCTTCTTTCTCGAGCAGCTTGTAGCCCTCTTCCTCGCTGAAGACGTAGCGGAACTCGCCGCCGGTGCGGACGCACCAGTTGGGCAGCCGGCCTTCCTTGTCGCGCAGTTCGAGAAAGCGGTCGAACGAGAGTCCGCGGCGCTCCACGAAGCGGACCATCTCTTCGAGCTCGGCCAGGAGTTCGCCCATCTCGCCGAGCTTTGCCCCGGTGACCTTTTTCCCCTTGCGGTGCTTGTCGGACGGGTGAATGACGAGGTCGACCCCCTCGATCCCGAGCCGCATGAGGGTGTCGCGCATCTCGCGTTCCGTCAGGACGTACTCCTGGTGTTTCTTGCGGCGCACGCGGAACAGCGGGGGCTGGGCGATGTAGATGTGGCCCTGGCGGATGAGCTCGGACATCTGGCGGAAGAAGAACGTCAGCAGGAGGGTGCGGATGTGGCTCCCGTCGACGTCGGCGTCGGTCATGATGATGATCTTGTGGTACCGGAGCTTCTCGATGTCGAACTCCTCGGCGCCGATGCCCGTGCCGAGCGCCTGGATGAGGAGGAAGATTTCCTGGTGGGCGAGCATTTTGTCGATGCGGGCCTTTTCGACGTTGAGGATTTTGCCCTTCAGGGGGAGGATGGCCTGGGTTCGGCGGTCGCGTCCCTGCTTGGCGTTTCCGCCGGCGGAGTCGCCCTCGACGATGAACAGTTCGGACAGTCCGGGGTCGCGTTCGGAGCAGTCGGCCAGCTTGCCCGGCAGGTTCCCCGAGGCGAGGGC
>CAZGEE010000326.1:0-3252 GCA_964525035.1 uncultured Anaerolineales bacterium | reverse complement strand
AGTACTCCCACTGGCGGTCGGTGAGGGCCTCGACGTGGTCGCTCAGTGCGCCGATGTCGAGGAACGCCTCGTCGCGGGCGAAGGCGTAGAGTTCCTCGGGGCAGCGGATACCGTCGCTGAAGAACGTCTGCCAGTGGGGATCGCCCCACCAGATGCGCTCGCGGGGCGGCTCCTGGCTGACGCAGGCGGCATTGGCCCGGCCTTCGAGGCCCGACGCCGGATCGACCAGCCGGATGAAATGGAACCCGGGCCGCGTGAAACGGAATCCGTAGAAGACCCGGATCGGGCGCGCGTCGTCGGGGAAAACGCCCTGGGCCCGGCCGTCGAACGTCAGCCGCCGGGGCCCGTCGAGGCCGTCGCAGAGGACTTCGAGCGAGCCGGTCCACTCGGGCAGGGTGTCGTCGAGATACCGGATGCCGCGCTGGGCGTTCAGGTTGAAGGGCCCCCTCAGCCGGGGCTTGGCGGTGCAGAAGGCGGCCTCGCTCGGGATCTCGCGCACCGGCCCCCGGAGCTTGACTTTGAGGGCGAACGGTTCGCCGACGGCCAACCGGGAGGGGACCACGGCGAGCATGCCGGTCGGGTTCATGGCGCGTTCCTCGAGAGTGCTGAAATCATTCGGCGCCCGGAAATCACTCGGAGCTCTCCCGGCTCATCCACGCTTAGACCTCGGGCCCCCTCTCGCGGGAAGTCTCACTCCCCGCCGTCGAGCACCGCGTCGAGGGCAAGCAGCGCCGCCGGGAGCTCCTCGTACAGCTTCGCGAACGGCGTGATGCCGTACATCAGCGGCACGTGGTCCGCGGCGTAGCCTCCGCGCTCGAAGGCCAGGCGGTCCGGGGCATAGCCCTGGCTGTCGTCGGTGAGACTCACCACCAGGGGCACCGGCGCGCGGGCCGAGCCCTGCACCTCGGCCTTGATCCGCTGGAACGTCTCGAAGGGCGAGCCCAGGAGCGCCACCGGGCCGACGCGCACGCCGTGCAGCGCCACCGGCGGAGCGAGGTCCGCGCCGGATTCCACCCGGCGGAGGATGCGCTCGAGGCCCAGCTTGCGCACGACGGCGAGCCGGTATTGCGTGTCGTCGTCCGTGGCGGACTCCGCGATGTGAGCCGTCTCCTCGCCCAAGCGGCGGCGCACCTCGTCGGCGTTCCACGGCCGCCGCGCCAAAGGCACCTCGTGCAGCGCCGTCCGGACCGCCTCGACCGCCACCGGCCGAGCCTCGTCGAGACCGCGGCGGACGGCATTGGCGTACCGGGCGGAGATCACGTCAAGCGCCAGCAGCGATTCCCGCTCCGGCTTGTGCACGACGCACGAGTTGATGTCGCCGTTGGCCCCCTGGAGGAACAACCCGACCGAGCCGGGATGCTCGCGCTCGAGCAGGTTGGTCGCGACCCCGACGAAGTCGCCGTGGATAAACCGGTTCGCCTGGGAGCAGACCACCGGGTGGCAGCCGAAGTAGCCGAGGAAGCCGCGCAGCCGTCCCTCGCGGACCACCTTCAGCACGTGACAGGTCGTGTCGGTCAGCTCGGGCCGGGCGGGCCGCCAGTCGTCGCGCAGCACTTCCTCCAGCGGCGGGGCGTCGCGGTCCTGCTCGCGATTGAGCCCGATGCCCTCGCACGGCACCTCGGCGTGATGCAGCTCCGCCGCCGCCAGGTCGGCCACGGCCCCTTCGACGGCCGCGGCGATGCGGCCCGGCAGCAGTTCCATGTACGGCGGATCGGTGCCGCCCCAACCGATCAGCCCCGGCCGCGTGTCGGGCCCGCTGTGGGTGTGCGTGCAACTTATCATCACCTCGGCCGGTTCGAGACCGACCGCCTCCCGCACCCGGTCGCGAACCGCCCCGGTGGTCTCCGACGCGATGCCGATCAGGTCGCACCCGACCACCACCGCCCGACGGCCCGCGCGTTCGAACGCCACGGCCCGGGCCCAGAGGCGGTCGCGCACCCCGACGCTGACGCGATTCAGGAACGGGCCGAACCCGCACAGCGGCACGCCGACCCGCGGCGTGATGTTCACTTTGGAGAAACCGACGCGCATTCGTCTCTCCGCTCACTTTGCCTTCGGCCGCCGAGATCCTTTACTTCACTGTTCGCACCGGCGGGCCGCGCGAAACGTCACCGGCGCATGATAGCGTCGCGACGGCCTCGGGCCAACCGTGAAGTCTTTGCGCTGTCTGGGCTTGCCGGCCCGATCTGCGCGCCGGGAGAGCTCACGCTCCGCGCAAAGCCAGGCGGCCGCGCGGGACGGCCGCCTGGGCGGGTTGCGGTGAACCTGGGCAGGGTTACCCGCCGTGCGGCGGGTTCACCCGGGCGGAGGTTACCCGTGCGGGCACGACTTCAGGCACAGGAACCAGTCGAGGCGTTTGAGGTCTTCCCCGGATTCCTCCATGCGGTCCCGTGCGGCGCCGCAGGAGCCGGGCGGGGGCACGATCACGTCGTCGCCCGGCTGCCAGTTGGCCGGCGTGGCGATCTGGTAGTCGTCGGAATGCTGCATGGCGCGGACCAGCCGCAGGACCTCCTGGACGTTCCGGCCGTTCGCGAGCGGGTAGTAGAGAATGGCTCGCACGACGGCGTCGGGGTCGATGACGAAAACCGCCCGAACCGCCTGGGTGGTGCTCGCCGCCGGCTGAAGCATGCCGAAGGCCTTCGAGACCTCCATCTTCAGGTCGCTGATGACGGGGAAGTTGACCTCGACGCCCTTCATGCCGTTGAACTCGATCTTTTCCTTAATGGTGCGCAGCCAGGCGATGTGGCTGTAGGTGCTGTCGATCGAGAGGCCGAGCAGCTTGCAGTTGAGCTTCTCGAACTCCGGCTCCATCGAGGCGAAGGTCATGAACTCGGTGGTGCAGACCGGCGTGAAGTCGGCCGGGTGCGAGAAGAAAACGACCCAGTGGTCCCTGAAGTCGTCGGGGAACTTGATGGGCCCCTGGGTGGTCTCGGCCTCGAAGGCCGGCGCTTTCTCCCCGATCAGGGGCATCCGGTTCGGCTCACTCATTTGGGTTTCCTTTCCTTTGTTTTCAGACAGCCGGACGGTTTTCAGCGAATTTCCCTCTTGATTCAGGCCGAGGTGGCCTCGACCCTTTCCTCCTGCGACATCGCCGCGAGGCGCTTCACTTCCGAGACGCTGAGCTTCAGACCCTTGGCGACGCGCGTTCCGTAGTCCGGGTCGGCCTTGTAGAACAGCGCCGTCTGCCGCAACTGAATCCTCTTCCGGGCGTCGCAAAGGTGCGAGACGATGTTGCCGACCAGGTGCTCGCGG
>CAZGEE010000325.1:504-3277 GCA_964525035.1 uncultured Anaerolineales bacterium | reverse complement strand
ACCAGTCCGGCAGCCTGACGTCGGGGCCCGTGTGCGTGTGGGTGGCGGACAGGACGACCTTGGCCGGGTCGAGTCCCGCGACGTCACCGAGCCGCGCCCGAACTGCGTCGCGCAGCGAGTCGGGCACCGCGACCAGATCGCAACTGACCAGCACGGACTGCTCGCCGTCGGAGGTCAGGGCCAAGGCCGTGGCCGCGAGCGGGTCCAACACCTTCTCGCTAAGGCGGGCGTAAAACTGTCCGCAGACCAGCACCGTCTCGGGCGGCGTGATGTCCGACCGGCCCCAGCCGATGTGCAATCCCTTTGCCTCGGAATTCCCGGTTGCCATCGTGTCACCTTTCCGTTGGCCGGACCCCGCTCACGCGTCCGTCGGCGGGATGACCAGGTTCTCGGGCGGCCTCACCGGCCGCTCCGCGGGCCGATCGAGCGCCGCCAGTTGCGGGCAGTGATCGTACGGGTACCGCCGGCTTCGCAGCTCCACGCCCCCGACGTGTTCCCAGACGATCGCGCCCTCCGGCGTGACCTCGAAGTTCCGCTTCCCGGTGGTCTCGCAGATCAGGGTGTTTCCGTTCGGGAGCCTCTGGCAACTGGAGGTGAAGTTGCTGTGGAACCGCTCCTCTTCGTCGTAGGCCCAGACGACCTTTTTCTCGCTCGGGTCGATCTCGAGCACGTAGGAGCACCCGACGTGAGCCAGGTCGCGGTAGGGCGACGCGCCGTTGTCGAACACGAGGATGTTACCCTCGCCGGGGGTGCCCTTGGCGATCATGCGGGACTCGTGCTGGCCCGAGAGCCCGCCCTTGTAATCGCCGGTGTAGGACCACGCGACCTCGCCGCTCTCGACGTCGATGACCTGAAGAAGGTCGAGCTGGCGGAGGCTGACGAGCACGTTGCCCGGGCGGAAGCGCGTATCGCCGGCATCGAACCAGCGGTTCTCCGGCAGGGCCTGGATGGTGTTGGTGTGGGTCCAGTCGCTGACGGTGTTGTTGTCAGGACCGCCCCACCAGCCGCGATTCGCCGGAATGGGATTGAACCGGTTGATGTCAAGATGCTCGTGCTGGCGCCACGACCACACCACTTCGTTGTCCCGCGTGACCTCGATCAGCACGTCGCCGTACAGGGTGATGCCCCGGCGCGGCATGTCGCGGACCCGCTCGGCCACCTCCGGCGGCACCGGCTCCCTGCAAATGAGGAGCACGTTGCCGTTCGCCTTCGGGAAGAAGTCGTGGTGCGCCAGTCCGCCGGGGTGGTATGACCACCGCAGTTCGCCGTCCCACCCGAAGGCCGCGATGAGATTACCGACATCCTTGTTGCCGCCGAGGACCAGCAGTTCGCCGTCGGGCATGAGCTTGGCCCGCGGTATGGCCGGCCGCTCGCCGGCAAGTTCTTCCAGCTCGACCGCCCAGCGGTGGACCACCCGGCCGTTCATGTCGATCAGCCGGGGCTCTCCGCCGGACCAGAGCAGCGTGTAGCCGTTGGCGCAGCGATCCGGTTCGTACAGCGTCGTGCCGGTCGGATAAACCGTGCGCATCCCCTCCCCTTTCCTCGATCTCGGAAACCCGTGACGTCTGAAAGCCCGCACGCGCCGCCCGGGTCGGCCTATCGGTTGTAGGTCGGCACGTCGCGCCGGCCGTCGCCGTCGAAGTCACCCCGCAGGTAGGCCGGCACGTCGATCGTCGATCCGAACTTGTCGTTGTGCGGCGAGGAGAAGTCCAGCGTGAAGTCGGTCCGGTCCTCCCAGTTCACCACGAACATCACGCGGTCCGGCACCGTCTCCAGCGGGGGATCGACGGTGACCGCCTTGCCGTCGGCTTCGGTGATCTTCCGCACCACGCCGTCGAAGTGTACCTCCACCACGTCGCCCACCTTGAACTGCGCGGCGTTCCCCTTGAGCAGCAGCCGCTCGCGGGTGCAGTCGCCGATGCGGCGGTTGTCGAGCGTCGTGCAGTACCGCGGGACGTTCGCGAACTCCGGCGCGGTGTACACGCTGTTCTTCTCGTTTCCGGTCTTCTCGCGGATGGCCTCGATGTCTTCGAGCCAGACGGTCTTCTCGCCGGTCCGCTTGCCCGCCAGGCGGTACCCGACACCCGGCATCCGCCAGATGAGGTTCTCGTCCGACGAGAACGTGCCCTCCGCCGGGATGCCGTACATCAGCCGACCGCCGTTGTTCACCATGATGTTGCCCTGCATCGAGTAGTTCCTGCCCGTCAGGGAGAACAGGCTGGAGGCCCACAGGGCGAAGGTATTCCGGGTCCAGACGTAGTTGTCGGCCGCGCCGTGTCCGCAGATGATCATGTTGGCGGCGGAGCCGGCGATCACGTTATTGCGGAAGGTGATCGAATCGGTCTGCTCCATCATCACGCTCTGCCCGGCGCTCAGGATCAGGTTCGAGTCGAACGTGACGTCCTTCACGTCGCGGTACATCTGGATGTTGTCGGGATGGCCGAACAGGTTGTGGTGGTGAATGTAGTTGCCGCGGACCGTCACGTCGCGCGAGCCGTGGCCGATGATCACCCCGTCGACGACGTTCTCGGCGACCTCGTTCCCCTCGAGGGTCACGTCGCTGCAGATGCCGATGGCCACGCCGTACTGGTTGGCGTAGATCAGGTTGTTGACCAGCTTCAGATCCTTGTACCGGCGCCCCTGCCAGCCGAAGCGGTTGTTGTGGTGGATCGAACAGTTGCGGACCACGATGCCGCGACCGGCCCCCTCGACGTGCTTGTTGGCGTCGTTGCCGATGGCGGCGTAGGCTGTCCGCCCGGGGTGCACCGCGTGC
>CAZGEE010000325.1:0-494 GCA_964525035.1 uncultured Anaerolineales bacterium | reverse complement strand
AGCTCCAGGCCGTCCACCGTGCAGTGGGCCGTGCTGCCCAGCGACAGGATGCGCTTGCGCCGCGGAATCTCGATGACCGCCTCGGCCACGTCGCCGGCGCGCGGCCGGTAATAGAGCCGGTAGCGCTGCTCGCCCGTCTTCCGCCACGCCCACTCGCCCGGGCGGTCGATCATCCCCGGCGTGTTCTCCAGCCGGTACCGGTCGCTGCCCGGGGTGTAGCGGACGCGCGGATTAGTCGAGAAGGGCGGATCGACCGTCAGCGCGTCGGCCTCCGGATCGAACGAGGCCACGGGACGCCGCATCTGCGCGACGCCCTTGTAGCGGAAGAAAAAGACCGTCGCCCCGTCCCACGTGTCGGCCGCGCTCTGCGTCAGGTGCTCCGGGTCGGTGATCGTCGTCGCCGTCGCGGTGCACGGCCACCAGCCCTCGTTAGGCGTGCGGGCCACGTGCTGCTCCCGGCCGCCCTCGTAGAGCACGGTCGGCTTCCAGTCAAT
>CAZGEE010000324.1:0-3279 GCA_964525035.1 uncultured Anaerolineales bacterium | reverse complement strand
ATCGACGCCTGCCTGACGTGCGGACGCGGTCAGCGAGTGGGCATCTTCTCCGGCGCGGGAATCGGCAAAAGCGTGCTGCTGGGTATGATGGCC
The DNA here is from genome assembly GCA_964525035.1 of uncultured Anaerolineales bacterium. GTDB lineage: Bacteria > Planctomycetota > Phycisphaerae > FEN-1346 > JAACEH01 > CAZGEE01. Next base: position 3,186 of record CAZGEE010000324.1, on the reverse strand, counting down.
CGGTACACCAGCGCGCACGTCAACGTCATTTGCCTCGTGGGCGAGCGAGGCCGCGAGGTACGCGAATTCATCGAGCGCGACCTGGGCCCCGACGGCCTGCGGAAGTCCGTCGTCGTGGTCTCCACGAACGATGAACCCCCGCTGCGGAAGATCAAGGCCGCGCTGACGGCCCACGCCGTGGCGGAACACTTTCGCGACGAGGGACGCGACGTCCTCCTGATGCTCGACAGCGTGACCCGGCTCGCCGTGGCCCAGCGCCAGGTGGGCCTCAGCGCGGGCGAACCGCCCACGACGAAAGGATACCCGCCGAGCGTCTTCACGATGCTGCCGAGAATCCTCGAGCGATCCGGCAAGGGAGCCGCGGGAAGCGTGACCGGGTTCTACACGATCCTCGTCGAAGGCGATGACATGAACGAACCCGTGGCCGACGCGGTGCGAAGCATACTCGACGGCCACCTGGTGCTGAGTCGCCGCCTGGCCAACCACGGCCACTATCCGGCGATCGACGTGACCCACAGCATCAGCCGCTTGATGAGCGAGCTGGTGGACGAGCGTCACCTGGAGGCCGCGCGCGAGGTGGTCCGGTTGCTGGCCGCGTACGACGAGGTGGAGGACCTGGTGAATATCGGCGCCTACGCCCGCGGCGCCAACCGCGAGGTGGACCTGGCCGTGGCAATGCGGGACGAGATCCTGGCGTTCCTTCGGCAGGGTATCGAGGAGCCGGTGCTGTTCGTCCAGGCCCAGAACGACCTGTCCGACCTGGCTTCACGGATTCAGCGGCAGCGTAAGAGTCTCGAGGCGCAGCGGCCGCAGCAATCGGCCGCGCCGGCGTCCTGACCGGGAGGTGAGCAGTGACGTTTCGACTCCGGCCGGTCCTGAGATTCCGCAAGTACCAGGAACAGTCGCAGAAGCGGTGCCTTGCGGAAGCGCTGACCGTGGAAAACGAGCAGAAGGAGACTGCCCTGCGGTACGCGGGAATGCGCCAGGAGGCTGCCGGAAGGTTCCGCAGCGAGCAGGAGAAGGGATGGCTTGACGTGCGACGTCTCATCGACCGGCGAGTCTATATCAGCCTGTTGGATCGGGAGCTTCAGGACCAGCTCCAGGTCGTCGCGAAGGCGGAACTCGAAACCGGGCGCCGCCGCGGAGACCTGGCCGAGGCGATGAAAGCCCGCAAGGCGCTGGAGGTACTCGAAGACCGAGCCCGACGGCGGCAGCGGGCGGCGCAGGACCGGGCGGAAACGGCGGAGATGGACGAGGTCGCGGTAGGCGTGCACAGGAGAGGCCGAGGCGATGGCTGAGCAGGAAAGTCCGGAACCTCAGAAGCGCGGCGACCTGCTAACGCAGGTTCTGGCCGTGCTCCTGCTGCTGGAGATCGCCGCGGGAGCGGGGCTGGCCGGCTACCTCATCCTCACCGGGAAGCTTTCCCGGGAACAGGTGCGGCTGGCCTACCTGGCCTGCACCGGGGAACTGACGCACAAGACGCTGGAGAAGGCGGAGAAGTGGGACGATCACCGGGCCGAGGAGGCGCGCAAAGAGGAGGCGAAAGCCTCCGGCGCCGACGCCGAGGCCAAGCTCGCCGCGACGAGCGTCGAGGCCGAAGCCGCCCGGCTCGGCATCGAGCGCCTGCTGGAGGAACTGAAGGATCGGGAAAGACTCCTGCAGATGAGGTTCGAGGAATACAAGCGAAAGCGGACCCAGCTCGAGGAAATCGAACAGCGTCTCGACCGGAAGATCGCCATGCAGGAGGAGAGCGGCGGCGACGAGAACTTCCAGAAAATGCTCGCCATCATGAAGGTCATGAAACCCAAGGATCTGAAAGAGGTCCTGCTCCAGATGGACGACTACACGGTCGTCGAGGTCCTGAAGGGCCTCGGGCCGCGCACCGCCGCGAAAGTGCTTCGCGAGTACACCAGCCCCAGCGAAGTGGACATGAAGCGTCGGTACATGAAGATGATCAGCGAAGGCGACGTGGCCGTCAGTGGCGCGACGGCCGGCGGCTAGGAGATCACCATGCAGGTTCAGAAGACGACGACCTACCAGAGCGCGGCCGGGTCCCTGCTGGCGGCCCTGGGGCGCGCGCAGCGGTCCGACGCCCCGAGCTTCAGCGAGCAATTCGCCGAATCCATGCAGGCCGTGGAAGCCCGGCGCGAGCCGCGGGACCGAGGCCGCGAGGCCTCCACCGAGGACGGCGTCCGCGGAGATCGCGAGTCGAGAACCCGTCGGCAAACCGAACAACGCGCCCGCGAGAGCGGGGAGTCGGACGCGTCCGAGCGGGCCTCCGGTCCGCGCGGCGACCGTGCGGACAGGTCGGAGTCTTCGGAGGCGAGCTCCCCGCGGTCTCGAAGTGGCGAGTCGGAGAAACGGGCGGAAGACACCCAAACAAATGTCGTCAGGGAGGTATCCGACAAGCCGCAGCCGAGCGGGAACACGGATTCACAAGAACAATCGGAAGCCCGCGCGGACGTTACGGCCCACGAAACCGGCGGGCAGCTCAAGGAGAAGCTTTCGCTGAAGTTGATCAAGCCGTCCGCCCGGGTTGCGAGCCAGGCGGAAGGGCAGCCGAGCCAGGCGGCCGAATCGCCCGACAACCAAGGCAACCGGGCCCTGCAGGTGACGCTGGATCCAAAGATCCGTTGGAGGCCATTGGAGGTGCGCGTGTCGGCCGTCGAGGATGCGACGTCGAAGAATCCGGAAACAACACACACCTTGGCGGAGACGGGCGCGATCCGGCAGAAGCAGGGCCTGCAACAGGCCTCCGGGTCGAACCGCGGGCGGGACCCGCGAGCCGGGGCCGCGACAGTCCGCCCCGGGCAGGTCGTGGCGGAGAAGACCTCGCCGGAGGACGGTTCCCCCGCGCCGCAGGAGCCTTCGGGGCGGCAGACGTCGTCGGTCGACCTGATGCGGGGTCTCGGTCTCCAGGGTCGGCAGGTGCGGGCCCAGGTGGCCTCGATCCGGGTGGTTACCCCGGGAGCGGCGGCCGACGCCGGCCGGGGCACCGGCGCGCTGCGTGGCGCGGCCGGGCTGTCGGGGTCCGAAGCGGTGCAACGGCGTTCCGCGCCGGCGGCGGTTCAGACCGCGGCCGAGACGACGCCGGGCCGGCAGAGCGAGCAGGTCGAGCGTATCGTCCGGGTCATGCGGGCCAGCATCAGCCGGGCCGGCACGAGGTTCGGCCGGGCCTCCAGCGTC
>CAZGEE010000323.1:0-3296 GCA_964525035.1 uncultured Anaerolineales bacterium | reverse complement strand
CGAAGTGCGTCCACGGGATTCGCGCCACGAGCGACCAGCCGTCGTCCCCGGGCGACTCCTCCTTCGTCGGTCCGGGAACCGTCGTGGCCACCTCGACGCCGATCTCGAGCGAACGGTCCATGTAGCCCTCGCCCCAGTCGCAATGCGTGCCCATCAGCGGAGTGCCCGCGCAGTTGATCTCGAAGTTGTAGTAGTTCTCCGGCTTCGAGGGGTTCGGGGCCACGAAGAACTCGACGCACGAGTCCTGGTACACGGGATCGTTCGGCTCGACCGCCGCGGCCGAGATGAACCTGTCCTCGCAGTCGTAGCGAAGATAGAGCCCGTCGTCGCACCAGAGACAACGAAACCGGGTGTCCCGATCGGCCGAAGCCACCGGCCACGGACGCACGTCGATGCGCCCCTCGGGCACCTCTTCCCAGGCGGCCTCGTCCGACGGGTCCATGCGCGGAGGGCTGTCGCGGAACGGAATCTCGTATCGCTTCATCGAAGTGACCTCTTGAGCGCTGCGCGGGAAATCGGGGGTCGCGTGGTCCCTTCGCGCAACTCACGCTGTTTCGGCACAGGCCAACCGGGGGCTCGCCTTAGAAGCCCGACCGCTTCTCCCACTTGGCCGGCTTGTCGAGCGGGAACTCGCGCTTCATCACGCTCTCGGCCACGATCTTCAGACCCTGCTGGAGGCTGGTCCCGGGCTCGCCGAACAGTTGTCCCGCCTCCGAGGCGTCCGCCAGGAGGTTGGTCCCCTTGGGCTTGCCCTTGAATCGCGGCTTCCTGCCCATGAGCTTGCCGAGCCGGTTCGCGATGTCGCGGACGCTGTAGATCTTCGGGCTGGTCAGGTTCAGGATCCGGGCCGGGGCCTCCCCGTAGCGCATCGACTGCACCATCTGGTCCATCAGGTCGTCGAGCCAGATGACATTGACCTTCGACGTGCTCAGATCCACGCTCTCGCCGTCGCGCACCTGGCGGGCGATGTCGGCGGGCACCCCGAACTCGCGGTTATAGGCGTAGAAGATACGCTGCACGACCGCCGGGGTCCTGTTGCGGCGGCTGTACCAGTCGGTCATCATCTCGGCCCCGACGCGCGTCAGGGCGTAGTAGCTGGCCGGGATCGGCAGGGTCGACTCGTCCGCGCCCCGCTTGGTGTCAGGGTAGACATTGCCGCTGGAGGCGTAGGAAATGACCCCGCTGGAAGCGAAGTGCTCCATGACCTGGGCCGCGGAATAAACGTTCACCCGGAGCGTGAGGTCCGGATCCTGCTCGCTGCCGAACTTCAGGCCCACCATGTTGAAAACCTGGTCGAACTTGCGCGGGACGCCCTTGAGGGCTCCGAGCTTGCCCAGGTCACGATGGTAGCACTTGACGCCGAGCTTCTCGTAGCGGCGGCGCTCCGCCTTGCCGGAGAACAGCGCCACGGTCGAAACGTTCGCCCCCTGCTCGACCAGGTACGGAGTGAAGTGCTTTCCGATCTTCCCCGTCCCGCCGACCACCATGATGCGTTTGCCCTTCAGGTTCATGCTTGTCCTCTCCCTCGTAATCGAAACCTGGAACCGCGTAACGAACGCATTATGCCAGCCGGTCCTCTGAAATCAAGGTTCCCTGCGCTACGAAGCGGCTTGACGACCGGCTGGTCCATGTCAAACCGATTTCCCCCTGTCCCGGCTCCGCCCTTTCGCACCGTGTGTGCGCTTCCCTTCCGACGACTTCACTCGGGGCTCTTACCGATGCGACCGGACCAATGCGGAGAGCCGGCAGGCATCTTGGAAGCCCGCTCCGGACCCTCGCCCCACAAGAATGGGAAGGGGCCGTCGCCATGGCGGACAACTGAAACCGGAAGAGCGACGGCGTCAACCCGCGCGGGGGAGTTTTGTCAATCCGGTTGACTGCAAACAACAACAGCCCTTGACGCTCGCAACCTTTTGCCACACAGCAAGTTAGAGCTCTATGGCACGAGGACTCGCGCAGTATAGCCGACAAAAGCGTTTCAGGCCGGATATTCTTCCCAGTTTTCCAGTGGAGGATTTTCGTCCAGAAGCGGCCCCGCCGCTGCGTCCGGCCACACGGCGAAGGGCGAGGGCGAAGAACTTGAAGTTCACGAAAATAAATGGTGGGAATTCCAGGCCGCCCTGCAAGGGGCCACAGCTCTAAGCCCTTATTTATAAAGGGCTTGTGCAAGCTTGGCGGAGACGAGCCCGTTTGGGCCGCTTGCGGAGAAGGGCCGGCAACTTGACAACGTACAATTCGCAAGCATAATGTTTACAGGGGGTAGCAACGAGGTAACGAAGTAGCCTTTTCATGGGGGAGGGCGACCACCGGACGGTGGTCTGCCCTTTTTTGTGTGGTTTATTTAACCAAGGCCGGCTGCTGCATTGAGGGCGCCGGGCGGAGGACCCGGTGGAGACAGAGTTGCGGGGGCATCCCTGGTCGTTCCCAAGTTGCGTAGACAGTCTCACCAGCCGTGCGGCCATGGGTGGCCGCCGTATCCCCGTCAGGGGCCTGGCGGATGTCGGGTTGCGGCGAGCATCCCCACCGGCACGCAACTTGCTTCATTGGTCCGGCGAGAAAGAAATGGACGGCAAAGGGCCGCCATTGTGCCCCATGAAAAGGAGGAAAGCAGGAATGGACGCAAGAGGAAAAGGTCGCGGAAGCAAAGCCCTGTGGTTGTCTGCGGCCGCATCCTGTGTTCTGGCGGTGGCGAGTGTCGCCCGCGCCGATCTCGTGCAAGGCACCATCTCGGCGACGGGGACCGCGCAATTGGAAGGACAGTGGGACGGCTACCAGTGGTACCGGTACACCTACACGGTCGAATGGTCCGATTTCGACTACGCACTCAGCCATGTCAACCTGCTGCAACTGGTGGGCTGCGCCGAACCGGATCACCTGTACCTGTTTTCCATGGACCTCGGTGAGGCCTACGACGGCTGGTCCACCGGGGAGGACTGGGAGGAGGGAATGCCGATTTCCCAGGAGGTTCTCTACGAAGGCGAATTCCTTCGGACGGGGGGAGACCCGAGCGTTCCCGATGCCTATAGTCCCGATAACCTGCCTGTGGTCAAGTTCGAACCCGTCGACGCGGGCACGGAACCTGGAAACTCCGGGATCGGGGAGTTCACCTTCGTCGCGAACATCCTCCCGGCGACGGGGACCCTGGCCGATGTCGTGGTGGCGAAGCACGGCGGCATGGTCGCGGTCGGCGACCTGTCGGGAGCGTACCCTTCCTGCACCGTGGTTCCGGAACCCGCCACAATGGCCCTCCTGGGGCTTGGAATGGGCGCCATGCTCATCGCGAGAAAACGGCAGTA
>CAZGEE010000322.1:0-3297 GCA_964525035.1 uncultured Anaerolineales bacterium | reverse complement strand
CGGTGATCCGATTCTCGACAATCAGCGGCATGGCCAGGAGGACGTTCTCGGGATCGCCGGCGTCGCCGTAGGCGAAGACACCGCCGCCCCAGCCGTCGGCCGTGTTGCTCGAAATCGTGTTGCCCTCGATGGTCGGAGCCGAGTCCCCGACGACGGCGATTCCGCCGCCGTCGGTCATCGTGCCGTTGCCCGTGATCACGTTATTGAGGATGGTCGGCGATGCATTCTCAACGTGCACGCCGCCGCCCTGGGCCGTCGCCGTCTGGTTCCACGAACCGTTCTGGATCGTAAAGCCGTTCAGCACGGCATCGGCGCCTTCGCCGGCGGCGAAGACCACCACGGTACCGCTCGCCCCGCCGTCGATCACCGTTCCGGCCACCACGCCGCCATCGTTCGGATGGCTGCTTTGGACGGTGATATTCTTGCCAAGGAAATCGATGTTCTCAACGTAGGTCCCTTGGGCCACCTGGACCGTATCGCCCGACAGTGCGACACTGATCGCCGCCTGAATGCTTTGCAGCGGATTCGCCTGCGACCCGTCGCCCCCCGGGTCCGCCGAGGCGTCCACGTAAATCGTGCCGGCTCCGCAGAAGGCCGCTCCGACCAACAGAGCCATGGCACCGAACAGCACTGCAGTCACTCTATTTCGCATCGTATCGCTCCCACGTAACGCCTGAGTGTCCTACCGGCAGCGAAGGACCCACGATTTGGAAGGCCTCCTTGACCGGAGCGTCCACCACATGCGGGTGGCATGAAGAGCGGGTCCCTTCCGCTCCCTTCCACTAAGAATATAGCATATAACAAGTTAAAGTCAAGCTGGGGCGCGACGTTTGCCCCCCGATGGCGAGGCTGTGAGAGGGTCTGGCGCCCCGCTACGGCACACGAGGCCGGAACCCCATTTCAGGCGCGTTTTCCCCACTTTCGCATGGTGTGGCTTGACAAGCCTTCGCGGGAGGCTTATAGTAGCGTGTCTCGGCGGCTTCAGCAAGGGATGGAGTCGTCGGTGAATCCGAAGCCACTGGAGATGACATGACGCTCAAGCGGATGAAAACAACCCAGGTCAAGCCGGCGGAAGTCCGGCCCCGGTGGTACGTTCTAAACGCCGACGAGCAGATCCTGGGCCGCCTGGCGGCGAAAATCGCCCCGGTCCTCATGGGGAAGCACAGGCCCACGTACACGCCCCACGTGGACACCGGGGATTTCGTCGTGGTGGTCAACGCCGAGAAAGTCCGACTGACCGGCACGAAGTCGATCAACAAGGAGTACGATTGGTACACGAAGTACCAGGGCGGCCGGCACGTGTTGACCTTCGACCAGATGGTGGCGAAGCACCCGGACAGGCCCATCAAGCTGGCCGTGAGCCGCATGCTCCCCAAATCGAAACTCGGCCGGAAGATGCTCTCGAAGCTCAAGGTTTATGCCGGGCCGGAGCATCCGCACCAGGCCCAGATGCCGGAACCGCTCGAATTGTAGGAAACCAACCGGAACGCTGGAGGAACCGCATTTGACAGAGATCACGCAGCCGCAGTCAACGGCAATGCCCCCGCGGGAGGCCCCCCAACCGAAAGAGGCTCCTTCGCTGAAGGGCCGGTACACCTGGGGCACGGGACGCCGCAAGACGGCCACTGCCCGCGTTCGCGTCCGGGACGGCTCCGGCACCTTCCGGATCAACAGCCGCGAAATTGACGCCTATTTCAGCGAAACCAAGGACCGCAAGGCGGTGATCGCCCCCCTGGAACTCGTGGATCAGTTGGGCGGCTACGACGTGTTTGTCAACGTCAAGGGCGGCGGCTACACGGGTCAGGCGGAAGCCGTGCGCCTCGGCGTCGCCCGGGCCCTGGCCAAGATCCTCCCCCAGAAGGAACCCCAGCTACGCGAAGCGGGCTACCTGACCCGCGACAGCCGCATGGTCGAACGGAAGAAATACGGTCACAGGGGCGCTCGCCGGAGCTTCCAGTTCAGCAAACGGTAAAGCCGCCTCCGACGGCGTTCGACGATTTGGTTCCACGTGAACAGACAGCTCGGCCCCGCGGAGGCCGAGCTGTCTTTTTGGGCTGGCCGGATGCCACCGCCCGGCTATAATCGGCCGAACGATTTCAGGAAGGAAAGGATCATGGCCAAGAAGGTCCGCGCAGGAATCCTTGGAGCCACGGGATACGCGGCGGCCGAACTGATGCGCATCCTGCTTCGCCACGACGGGGTAACCGTCACGGCGCTCGGGGCGCTGCCGGAGGAGTGCGGTCCTTTGGCGAAGATCTACCCGGAATTCGCCGGTCGGCTCGAGTTGGACGTCCACCCGCACGACGCGAAGTCCCTCGCCGAGGCGTGCGACGTGGCCTTCTGCGCCCTGCCGCACGCCGTGAGCCACAAGTTCGTGCCCGGACTGCTCGACGCGGGGCTGAAGGTCGTGGACTTCTCGGCCGACTACCGCCTCAAGCGCCCCGGAGTTTATGAAACCTGGTACCAGACGAAACCCGACGAGGAGAACCTGAAGCACGCGGTCTACGGCCTGCCCGAGCTTCACCGCGAACAGATCCGCAGCGCCCGTCTGATCGCCAACCCGGGCTGTTACCCCACCGGGGCAATCCTGGGACTGGCCCCCTTGGTAGAAAAGGGGCTGATCCGGCCCGACCAGATCATCGTTAGCGCCGCCACCGGAACCAGCGGAGGGGGACGTTCGCTGAAGCAAAACTTTCTCTTCTGCGAGGTCAACGAGGGCTTTCTGCCCTACGCGACCGGTGGCCACCGCCACCAGCCCGAGATGGAAGAACAGCTCTCCCGGCTGGGCCGGGTGGACGTGGCGTTGCACTTTCAGCCGCACCTGGCCCCGATGGACCGCGGTATCCTCTCCACGATCTACGCCTGGCCGATGCGCGAGCTCTCCGCCGAGGAGGTCCTCCGACTGTACCGCGAGTTCTACCGCGACGAACCGTTCGTGGTGGTCCGCGACCAGCCGCCCAGCACCAAGCACGTGGCTGGTACGAACTACGTCCAGGTCTGCCCGACGGTGAGCCGCGACAAGCTCGTCATCTTCAGCGCCATCGACAACCTGAACAAGGGCGCCGCCGGCCAGGCCGTGCAGAACATGAACCTCATGCTCGGATTCGAGGAGAGCACGGCCCTTCTGTAGCGGCCGGATGCGCTCACCGCCCGCCTCGCGCGAGGGCAACGCGGACCTTGGTGAAGCGCAAGGCGAGCCAGGCACCAAGGAGTGAGCAGGCTCCCCAAGCCCCGGCTCAGCGGAAAGGGCCTCGCCGGGAGGAACAGCCATGTCCGAACGGACGATCATCACGCCCG
>CAZGEE010000321.1:0-3300 GCA_964525035.1 uncultured Anaerolineales bacterium | reverse complement strand
CCGCCCGGCGGTCCGCCTCGGCAAGCTTCTCGGCCAGTCCCGCCAGTCGATCCCGCTCGGCGAAGCCACGAACAGCCCGGGCAGCCACGGCCCCCAGCGCCTGAAGGTCTTCGACGTCGTCGCCGCGCGGCCCGGATTCGCTCTCAGGCCACGGAAACACCACCGATCCGAGGTGTCGTTCCGCGTGCCGCATCGGGAGCCGATAGAACGTCCCGAAGCCGAGGCGGTCCCCGAACCGATCGAAGAGCCAGCCCTCGGACCGTTCGGCCCGCGCCAGACCACTCGCAGCCTGATCGGGCGCGGGCGATTCGCCGCCCGCCGAGACGAGGCACGAGGTCTCCTCGAAAAAATGTTCTCCGCTCTGCTCTCCGCGGGCACGGACCACGCCTTCAACGCAGTCCCCCTCGGGCCCGAAGACGTAGACGGCCAAGGCGGGTGCGCCGATCTGCTGGCAGAACACCTCGGCCACGGCGTCCAGGACGTCGCGCATCCGATGGGCAGTGGCCGCTTTTCCCTGCAATTCGTCTTCCCGCGCTGCGCGGCGCCGGCCCCGCGTCAGCGCTGCCCGTGTCAGCAACAGCCGCTGATTCAGGGCTCCGAGCTCGGCGTTGGCATTCTGAAGGCTCTCGTAGAAGAGGTCCCTTTCGTCCGTCTGCTCGAGCCCCATCATGGCCGTCTGCTCGACAAGCACGCCCGGCAGAGACTTTGCGATCTCATCCAACGGGCCGCGCCCGATGCCCAGGGCCTCGGCCGACTCGCACACCGCGTGGGGGTCCACCAACGGGCTGGTGACCCCGTAGCGCTGCTCACGAGCGAGGAGGTCGGCCAGCCGAACGACCTCGACCAGCCGCCGGCCGTCCACGTTCTCCGGGAGTTGATTCAGCGGTTGATGGTGCAACCACATGGCGTTGACGAGCGGCTCGGGAAAGTCCCAGTTCCGACCGAGCCGGCGCCCCACCGTCACGTGGTCGATACCCAGGACACCGGCCTCCGCCTCGGCGAACGAAATGCCCTGGACCTGCACGCGCCGGGCAACCTGGTCGAACGTTTTCGGCAGGGCGTAGTCGAGCGCCACCTTGGCGAGGTCGTGGAGCAGCCCGCCGACGTACGCCTCGTTCGGGTCGACGCCGCGCACCCGGCGGGCCAGGAGTTGCGAGGCCCCGGCCACCGCCAGCGAGTGTTTCCAGAATGCCCGCCGGTCGAAGCTGGAACGGAACGTCTCGGCCCCGCGCCGACTGAACAGGTCGAAAACCTTCAGCGAAAGCACCGCGCTGCGGATCGCCTCGAAGCCCAGCAGGGCCACCGCGCGCGACACGGACGTGACGCTCCGGGCGTGACCGAACCCGGCACTGTTGACCAAGGCCAGAATGCGGCTCGTCAGCGACTGGTCGCTTTCGATGATCGCCGTCAGGTCCTGGGCCGAGGAATCCTCGCTGGAAGCAAGCGAAAGAACGCGGGTGGCCACGGCCGGCAAAGTGGGCAGGCTGTCAATCTGGTCCACGACAAGCTGGACTTTGCGCGCTTTCAGGTGATCCTCGTTGGGCATCCGTGCTTCTCCACAACGCCGCACCGGCTCGACACCCCTCGGGCTCCGCCCGCCGGCGGACGATTATACTGTGATCATTTCTTCGATCTTCGACACCAGTTCCGAGATCTTGAACGGCTTCTGCATGAACAGGTCCACCCCGGCGTCGTATAGCTCCTGGATCTTGTCTTCCTCGATCATCCCGCTGATCGCAATGATCTTCGTATCGGTCAGCTCGTCGTTCGAGCGAACCGTCTCGCAGACGACCTGCCCGTTGATGTCGGGCAGCATGAAGTCGAGCACGATCAGGTCTGGGTGAAACTGCTGTGTCAGGATGCCGGCATCGTAGCCGCAGCTTGCCGTACGCACCTCGAACCGCCCGTCCCGCTCCAGCACGTCGACGAACAGGTCGACGATCTCCGCATCATCGTCGACGACGAGGATCTTTCGCTTGCCGCTGTCCAGATTGTTCAGTGGGATCCCGTTGTCCTTCATGAACCGGATCAGCGCGTCCCGCGGGATACGCCGAAATCGGCTGCCCGGAACGTAGAAGCCTTTGAGTTTGCCGCTGTCGAAACACCGAATGATGGTTTGCTGAGAGACCTTGCAGATCTTCGCCGCTTCGCCGGTGCTGAAAACGTCCTTCATGATTTTTCCTCTCTGCCCTTGGGCCCCGTCTGACGCCTCCGGAAGGGCCAAAATACACCGATGCCCCTTCCCCAGATTGCCCAAGTTTACACCATACTATCGTCGTCGGGCGGTGTCAACTTGAGATATTGTGGGAACCCGCGGAAGGGCCCCGCTACCCCTTCTTCAAGGTGGCTTCTTCCGACTTCAAACCTGTGCCGTCACACCGGGGGAAGTCAGCTTTCTCCACCCTCTGAGCCCCCTGAAACCAAGGTCCCATCCGCCCGGAGGTGCACCGGCCAGGCAGCACGGCGAGCCGTTCGATGGCATTTGTTGCCTTGCCTTGACGCCTGAAAGACCTATAATCTTGTGACCCGTCAGGGTCCCGCGCTTTGAATTTCCCGTTTCAGGAGCCTCGAATGGCCGAGATCGTGGAAATCCCCGTGGTATGGCTGCAGGGAGCCGCCTGTACCGGATGTGCCGTCAGCCTGCTCAACGCGTGCTCTCCGGAGGCGTCCAGCCTCCTGTTGCGCGAACTGGCCCCCGGCAAGCACGTGTCGGTCCGTTTTCTGGCCACGATCATGGCCGGCCAGGGCGAGCCGTCGGTGGAGGTGCTGCGCGACCAGCAGGTGCGGCAGCGGGGCAATTACATCCTGGCCATCGAGGGATCGCTCCAACTTGGCAACGAAGCATTTGCTACGCTGGGCGAGCCCGGGGGCGGGGAACGCCCCATCTACGACGTGGCCGCGGAGCTGGCCGAAGCCGCGGCCGCCGTGGTCTGCATGGGCACCTGCGCCTCGTTCGGCGGCATCCCGTCCGGGGAGCCGAACCCCACCGGTGCGGTCGGGGCCGGGGAACTGCTGCGTCAGCGCGGAACGGAGACGCCGATCGTCAACTGCCCGGGTTGCCCACCGCACCCGGACTGGATGATCGGCACGCTGGCTTCGGTCGCGCGATACGGGCTGGAGGCCGTGGCGGCCGACCTCGATGAACTGCATCGCCCGAAGACCTATTACGGCAAATGCATTCACGAGACATGTCCGCGGCGGGCGGACTTCGACGCCGGGCGATTTGCGAGGGCCTTCGGCGAGTCCGGCTGCCTGTACCACCTGGGCTGCAAGGGGCCCGTGACGTTCGCCGACTGCCCC
>CAZGEE010000320.1:0-3307 GCA_964525035.1 uncultured Anaerolineales bacterium | reverse complement strand
CATAGAAACGTCCAACAGAAGGGCGGCCATTTCCGAGGGCTTGGGCACCCATAAAAAAGGCGGGGCCGCGTCCACCCCTCGGCGGAACGCGGCACCTCGCCATTCGGCGGGCTCGACGATTGCGGGGGTTCAGAGCCCGCCGCGTGCACTGGAACTACTGAGCGTCTTCCGCCGCCTCCCCCGGGCGGTCTTCCGGTCCCGATCCCTCGGCTGCCTCATCCTCGTCGGTTCCGGCCTGCTTTTCCAACTGGTCGATCTTCCGGTGCAGCTTCTTGGCATCAATCCGCGCGCCGGCCTCGTCCTCGAACTGCCGGAGCGTCCCCGCCGCCTCGGCATATTCCTGTGCCCTCTCCTGGAGCTGGGCCAGCACCAGCAGGGCCCGCAGACGGATGGCCTCCTCGTGGATCTCGCCCGCGGGGTACGAAGCCAGATACTGCTTCACCTGCCGCTTCACCGACGCCAACCCCGTCGATCCGGTCCCGCCGATCTGGATCAGCATCCAGTCGGCTGCTTCCTTAACTCCCCCCGCGTTCTTCGGATCCAACTCGGCCGCTTTCTTCAAATCCTCGCGGGCGTCGGCGAGCTTTTCCTCGTCGCCGGCCGCGGCCTCGGCCCGCGCCACGCCGCGCACCAGGCGGAGCTTCGCCCGTTTCTCCTTCTCGTCCTCCTCGATGTCGCCAATGGCCTTGTCGACAAGCTGGATGCGTTCGCCCGGCGATAAGTTGGCCTGCCCGCTCCGCACTGCAGCCGTGTACGCAGCTTCCGCGTCGTCCGGGTTCGCATCGAGCTTATGACGGGCCAGCGCGAACTCCAGCAACGGAATCAGCCCCTCCGGAGGCCGGAATCCCTGCACGCGGCCGATCGTCTCGCCTGTCGCGTCCGCGGCGACCAATGTGGGAACCGGCGGAGCCCCGTACTTTTTTCCCAGGTCCGGATGGTCATCGACATCCACTTCCACCGTCACGAACTTTGCCAGCGCCTCACGGATCCGCGGATCCGGGTAGGTTTTCTGCTTGAGCACCTTGCAGTAGCCGCACCACGCGGCGTGGAAATCGATGAACACCGGCTTGCCTTCCTGCTTCGCGGTCTCGAGTGCGGCCTCAAAGCCGTCCCGCCACACGATCTCGGGGGGGCTGTCTTCCGGCGTCTCCGAGCTTTCCGGGGTGCCGGCGGTTTCTGTCGTCGTCTCATCCGACCCGGCGGCCGTTTCGTCCGCTCGGCCGACCCGCCCGAGACGGACCCCGGCGGCTGTCATTATCACCCCCAGCACCAACGCTGCCGAGATTGCCGTGACTTTCGTGCGAGTGCTCATCGACTGTCCTTCCCTGACGTTCAATTGACGGATTCGCTCGGCACATTATTTAACGACTCGGCGGCCGTGGGGGTTCCATGGGCTCCCGGCCGGCGTATGAAGACGCGGCCGAGTCCTGCCGCATAAGAGGGCCCGAAGAGGCACCGGCGGGACCGGCTACGCCTCGGCAGCCAGCGCCACGCCCGCCAGGGCCGAAAGAATCTCGCCCGAGAGCCGGTTGCCCCAGGTCCGCTGCAGCGTGGCCAGGGCTTCCTCCGCGGAAACACCCGGGCGAGCCGGCCCGTCGTGCGTCAGCTCGTCGAAAGCCTCTGCCGCCGCCAGGACCTGGTGCTCGACCGCGACGTCGTCGCCCGGACCGTCCATGTCGTGGTGCGCCGCCACCAGGCGGCCCACGTCCCCCAGAAAACCGAGCGGCTCGAGTATCTCGGCGCCGCGTCGCCCATGCCTGGGGTCCGAGGACTCCGCTGATGCCGCAAGCGACACTTTCCCGACGTCGTGCAGGCGACCGGCCACGTTGAGACGTTCCAGGAGATCGCCGGACAGTCCGAGGTCGCGTCCCACGGCCCGGGCCAGCCTGGCCACGCGGCGGCTGTGACCCCGGGTCCACTCGGAGCGTTCCTCCGCGGCGTCGACCAACCCGGTGAGCGTCCTGTATGCCAGGGACTGAAGTTCGCGGAAACCCAGGGCGGTGTCAAGGGCCCGGCCCATTGCGTCGCACGAACCGGTCGCGCGACGTACCTCGCCGGATCCGAAGGTCATGCCGGTTTCATTCCGCCGTACAAGGCCCACCGCGCGGACACGCCCGGCGGCCGCGATCGGCAACGCCACCAGGCTGCCGGAGTCGGCGATCCAGGCGGCCAGGTCACCCAGCACCGCCGACCCGGAGAGGTCCTCGATCAGGGCGGGCTGCCCGCGTTTCATCACCGCCCGCACGACACCGCGCGCAAGCGGGCATTCGGCCCAATGGACCACCACGTCCTCCCGTTCGAGGCAGGCCGTCGCCAACACCCGGGGCGGCCCCTGGGCCACCAGGGCAATGACGTGCTCATCGCCCGGCAAACACTCCTGCAACTGCAACAGCGACATGGCCATGAGCCGGTGGACGTCGCCCTCTCCGTCGAGCCGGTCGGCCGCCTCACACCGGGACATGAGGCGCGACACGTCCCCCGCCAACCGTTGCTCCATCATGGCGAGTTCGCGGCTGACGACCTCGAGCCGGTCGCGCAGCTCGCCGTTCGTGCGGGCCAGGCGAGCGTTGTCGTAGGTGACCTCGTCGGCCGCTTCCTCGGCACCGGCCTCGGCCCGGCGCCGCTCGAGCGCGCGGTAGACGGCCTCCTGCACCGCGTCGAGCCGCACCGGTTTCTCCAGGTAGTCGGTGAAACCGAGCCGCATCGCCGAGACGGATGAATCCAGGCTGGCGTACCCGGTGAGGGCCACCACCGGCAGACCCGGACACATGCCCCGAGCCTGGCGGGCCAGTTCCAAGCCGTCCATCTCCGGCATCCGCAGGTCCGTGAGCATCACGTCGTAGTGGCCCTCGCCCAGTTGCTCCAGCGCCCGCAGGGGTTCCGTGGTGTAGTCCACCACCCAGTCGGTTTCGCGAGCGAGGCCGTCGGCCACGATCTCGCACACCTCCGGCTCGTCGTCCACGACCAGGATATTTGCTTCCATCATCGCTTTCCCCGTGCATCCAGTCGGCGATTCCGGTCAGAGCGTACGACGGCGACTCCGGGTCAGCAAGCGGCCCCCTCGGTCGCGGCTTCGGCCTGCTCGGGCGAACGCGCGAGGTCGAAAACCAGCCGCGCGGTCGTCCCCTGGCCCGGCGCACTGTCCAGGTGAAACACCGCCTCGTTGGCCTCGGCAATCCGCTGCACCTTGGCCAGCCCGAGTCCGCGCCCGCGGCCGGCCTTGCGGCCACAGAAAAACGGGTCGCGCGCCCGGGCCAACGTGTCGGCGTCCATCCCCGTTCCGTCATCGGAGACGATCAGCGAAACC
>CAZGEE010000319.1:0-3310 GCA_964525035.1 uncultured Anaerolineales bacterium | reverse complement strand
CGCGAGTATGAGCGGCATACGGTGCCGCTCGGCGCCGCGGTCGAGGTGACCGAGGGCGGGAAGGTCGAGGCCGGCGACCGGCTCTGCCGGTGGGACCCCCACATGGTGCCGATCATGGCCGAGGCGGCCGGGACCGCCCGGTACGCCGACCTCGAGGTCGGGGAAACCGTCCGCGTCGAGGAGGACCAGTCGGGTTTCAAGCGGCAGATGGTGATTGAGCACAAGGGCGAACTCCACCCGCGGATCATCATCGAGGACGAGGAAGGGAAAATCCTCGAGTTCCATTACATTCCGGCCCGGACGTACATCGAGGTCGAGGAAGGCCAGTCCGTCTCGCCCGGCACGCTGCTGGGCCGGCGTCCCCGGGAGATGATGGGAACGCAGGACATCACCGGCGGCCTGCCGCGCGTCACCGAACTCTTCGAGGCCCGCAAGCCGAAAGAGCCGGCCGTGATGAGCGACATCGACGGAGTCGTCGAACTGTCCCAGGAGAAGAAGCGCGGGAAGATGACCATCGTCGTTCGCAACGAGGCGTCCGGGGTTGAGAAGGAGCACTATGTCCCGCACGACCGGCACCTCCGGGTCCATACGGGCGACTATGTCAGCGCGGGCGAACAGCTGACCGACGGTCCGCTGGTCCCTCACGACATTCTGCGGATCAGCGGCGAGGCCGCGCTGCAGAAGTACCTGTTGCGGGAGATTCAGAACGTCTACCGCAGCCAGAACGTGACCATCGACGACAAGCACCCGGAGATCATTCTTTCGCAGATGCTTCGGAAGGTCCGGATCACAAAACCGGGCGACACCGCATTTCTGCCGGGCGAACTCGTGGACCGGTTCCGCTTCCGCGGGGCCAACGAGGAGCTCGGCGAGATGGTCAAGATCGTGGCACCGGGGGATACCGAGTTCGCCAACGGGCAGTTGGTCCGCAAGAGCGAGGCCGAGGAGGCCGCCGCCATCGCGGAGCAATCCGGGGGAACGCCGCCCGAGTGGAAGAAGCCGCGACCTGCCACGGCCAACACGGTGCTGCTCGGAATCACCAAGGCGAGCCTTCAGAGCGATTCGTGGATCTCGGCCGCGAGTTTCCAGGAAACGACGAAGGTCCTGACCGAGGCGTCGATTGCAGGCCGGATCGACCCGCTGGTGGGGCTGAAGGAAAACGTGATCCTGGGACACCTGATTCCGGCAGGCACGGGATTCAAGCCGTACATGGACAGCCGCGTGCGGGTCAACGTGGAGTTGCCCGAGCCGGCCGTGGCCGAGGAGGCCGAGGCACCGGCCGAGGAGTCCCGGACGCCGTCGGGCGATTGAGAACTCGCGCCGGGTATGCTATAATGCTTGGGCGGAATCGCGGCCCGCGGGTTGTTGAAGAAATCAATAGGCCGGGAAGCCGGTCCGAATGGAGGAGTGAGTCCGAATGCCGACGATTAACCAGTTGATTCGAAAAGGGCGCCGCAAGGCGACCAAGAAGTCGAAAGCCCCGGTCCTGGACAAGTGTCCGCAGAAACGCGGCGTGTGCACCCTGGTCCGAACCATGACGCCGAAGAAGCCGAACTCCGCCCTCCGGAAGGTGGCGCGGGCGCGGCTGTCCAACGGCAAAGAGGTCACCGTCTACATCCCGGGCATCGACCACAACCTCCAGGAGCACTCCGTGGTGACGGTTCGCGGCGGGCGCGTCCGCGACCTGCCAGGGGTCCGCTACCACGTGGTCCGAGGATCGCTGGACACGATGGGGGTCGAGAATCGGAGGCAGTCCCGTTCGAAGTACGGAACGAAAAAGGGGAAGTGATTATTCCGTGTCAGGCCGCGGCCACGAAGGGCGCGGCGAGTGAGGTGTGTTGACCATGGCAAAACGCTTTACGGCGTCGGCGCAATCGATCAAGCCGGACC
Organism: uncultured Anaerolineales bacterium; assembly: GCA_964525035.1. GTDB lineage: Bacteria > Planctomycetota > Phycisphaerae > FEN-1346 > JAACEH01 > CAZGEE01. Next base: position 1,420 of record CAZGEE010000319.1, on the reverse strand, counting down.
CGCAATACGGCAGCAAACTGGCGTCGAAATTCATCAACTGCATGATGTGGGATGGCAAGAAGAGCATCGCTCAACGCATCTTCTATGACGCGATGGAGATCATCGGAAAGCGGATTCAGGACGTTCCGCCCGAACAGGTCTTCGAGACCGCAATGCAGAACGTGAAGCCGTACGTGGAGGTCCGCTCCAAGCGCGTGGGTGGAGCCACGTACCAGGTGCCGATGCAGGTCAACAGCCGACGGCAGCAGTCGTTGGCCGTTCGCTGGATCCTGACGGCCGTGCGGGACAAGAAGGGGCGGCCCATGGCGCAACGCCTGGCGGATGAGTTGATGGCCGCTTACCGCAAAGAAGGAACGGCGATGAACACCCGCGAAAACATCCATCGAATGGCCGAGGCCAACAAAGCCTTCGCTCACTTCGCATGGTGAGACTCCGTGGCCTCGGGCCACGGTCGGCCGCGGCGAGGACGACCGCTGATCTGCGACGACTCGCCGCGGCCTTTTTTCATCCTCGAGCACTGCGGCGCAGTGCAATACCGAGTGATTACGCTATGACGGTCAGGAACCTCGCAAAACTTCGCAACATCGGTATCATGGCGCACATCGACGCCGGAAAAACCACGGTGACCGAGCGCATCCTGTTCTATTCGGGCAAGACTTACAAGATCGGCGAAGTCCACGAAGGCACCGCCGTCATGGATTTCGATCCCGAGGAGCAGTCCCGGGGAATCACCATCTCGTCCGCCGCCACCAGTTGCCCGTGGAAGGATTGCACGATCAACCTGATCGACACGCCCGGCCACGTGGACTTCACGGCCGAAGTGGAACGGTCGCTCCGCGTTCTGGACGGTGCCGTCGGCGTGTTCTGCGGTGTGGGAGGCGTGGAGGCGCAAAGCGAAACCGTGTGGCGCCAGGCCGATCAGTACCGCATCCCGAGGTTGGCTTTCGTGAACAAACTCGACCGGGTGGGGGCCGACTTCCGGCGCGTGGTCGACGAAATCCGCGACCGGCTGAAAGCACACCCCGTGCCCGTAACGATCCCGCTCCAGAGAAACGGCGAACTGGCGGGCATCATCGACGTGGTCACCGGCAGGGGGTACGTCAACGTCGGAGATTTCGGCGAGAAACTGCAAGAGACCGACCTGACCGACGACGAACACGTCCACGCCGAGGTGGAACGCGAACACCTCGTCGAGCAGGTGGCCGAGTTCGACGACGACCTGATGCACACATACCTGGAACACCGGCACGCGGACGAGGAGACACTCCGGCGGGCGGTGCGCAGCGGGGCGGTCGCCGGAAAGATCCACCCGGTGCTATGCGGCGCCGCGCTGAAGAACCGGGGCATCCAGTCCCTCATGGATGCGGTGCTCACTACTTGCCGAGCCCGCTGGACATCGGGGCCGTGGAGGCGAAGTCCG
>CAZGEE010000318.1:2525-3312 GCA_964525035.1 uncultured Anaerolineales bacterium | reverse complement strand
CGGGTGCTGCGTCGGCTGGAGTCGCTTCTGGCCGTGGTCGACCGGGAAACGTCCCTCCTGGTGAGCGGGGCGGGCGACGTCATCGAGCCCGAGGACGGCGTGCTCGGCATCGGCAGCGGCGGGGCCTACGCCGTCGCGGCGGCGCGGGCGCTGCTTCGGCAGACCGACCTGTCGGCGCGCGAGGTGTGCGAGGAGGCCATGCGCGTCGCCGCGGAAATCTGCATCTACACCAATGACCGCATCTCGGTCGAGGAGCTGTAAGTGACGGAACGGACACCGCGCCAGATCGTCGAGGAGCTGGACAAGTACATCGTCGGCCAGGACGAGGCCAAGCGATGCGTGGCCACCGCGCTGCGGAACCGGTGGCGGCGCCGGCAACTGCCGGAGGACCTCCGCGACGAGGTGGCTCCGAAGAACATCATCATGATCGGGCCGACCGGGATCGGGAAGACCGAGATCGCCCGGCGGATGGCGCAACTCGTGAAGGCCCCGTTGATCAAAGTCGAGGCGACGAAGTACACGGAGGTCGGCTACGTGGGCCGGGACGTCGAGTCGATGATCCGCGAGCTGGTCGAGGTCAGCGTGAGCATGGTGCACGAGGAGGCGGTCCGGGCGGTTCGCGAGCCGGCCGAGGCGGCCGCCGAACGGCGGCTCCTGGAGGCGTTGCTGCCCGGCACGGAGGAGTCCGGCGAGGCTCGTCCGGAAACGCGGGACCGGTTGCGGGAACTTCTCAGGGAGGGAAAGCTCGAGGACCGCGAGGTCGAGATTTCCGTCGAGGAACACCCTC
>CAZGEE010000318.1:0-2515 GCA_964525035.1 uncultured Anaerolineales bacterium | reverse complement strand
GGCATGATCGGTGCCGCCGGCGGGCCGGAAGAGATGCAGGGGCTCCAGGAGGTGTTCGATCGCCTGCTCCCGGCGCGGACGCACACGCGGCGGGTCCGGGTGTCCGAGGCCCGCGAGATTCTCACGGCCCAGGAGAGCGAGCGCCTGGTGGACCGCGACAGCGTGGTCCACGAAGCAATCGGCCGCGCCCAGGACTCCGGGATCGTCTTTATCGACGAGCTCGACAAGGTGGCCGGCGGGGACGCCCGGCAGGGGCCGGACGTCTCGAGGCAAGGGGTACAGCGCGACCTGCTACCCATCGTCGAAGGGTCGGGAATCTCGACGCGGTACGGCATGGTGCGGACCGATCACATGCTGTTTATCGCGGCCGGAGCGTTCCACGCGACGAAACCGTCGGACCTCATGCCCGAGTTCCAGGGGCGGTTTCCGATTCGCGTCGAGCTGAAGGACCTGACGCAGCAGGATTTCGTGCGGATTCTCACGGAGCCGCGCAACGCGCTGACTCGGCAGCAGCGGGCGCTGATGGCAACCGAGGGATTGATGGTGGAGTTCACTCCGGACGCCGTCGAGTCGATCGCCGAGATCGCCTGGCGGATTAACCAGCGAACGCTGAACATCGGGGCCCGGCGGCTCTACACCGTCATGGAGAAGCTCTTCGAGGACATCTCCTTCACCGCTCCCGAGCGGACGGAGGAAGAGATTCACATCGACGCCGCATACGTGCGCGAACGCTTGAAGGACGTGGCGGGGGACGAGGACCTGGCGCGGTACATTCTCTAGTGGCCCGGGCACGGTTCGGGAGAGACCTCGACGGTGCCGGGGACAGGCCCGTGGCCGGTGCTCGGGCCCCGGGCGCGCATAGAGAAAGCGGCGCGCCTCCTCCCGCGCCGCTCTGTTGATCGTCTACGAAATGCGGATCAGGTCTTCACGACGCCGTAAAGCTCCAGCCACCGCGTATCCTCGTGGGCCGCGGCTAGGTCGGAATCCTCGGCCATGTGCTCGAAGTCGCGGTATCCCAGTTGGATCGCCCGCCGCAGGGACCGGAAACAGTCGTCCAGCCGGTGGGTCAGGGCGAAGCTGCACGCCAGGTTGTAATTGGCGACGGCATCGCGCGGCGCGGCGGCCACGATCCGCCGGTCCACTTCAAGCCCCTGGCGATAGTAGCCGTTCTGCGTGTAGAGCTCCGCCAACACCTTCATCGTATCGACGTCGTCGGGGTTCTGCGCAAGCATGTCCTCGTAACAGGCAATCGAAAACTCGCTCTGCGGCTTGTCGAAACGCTTCAGGACCTTCTCCGGCACGTCGGCGCCCAAGTCGGCGCGAAACGTCCAGTGGTCCCATCGCGGTCGAACTTTCTTTGCGGTCCACTTCTTCATCGAACGGCCTCTCTTTTTCTCCCCGCTTCTACCAGAACTATACCATCAAGCCGGTGCCGTGGCAAATGACGACCGGCTGTTTTTATAGACGCGTTCCCTGCGCTGATAATCAGGGGAAAATGGGTCACGTGCGTTTCCTCTTCCTCGGTTTATCGGACCCTTTTTCTCCCAGGACGCTTCGCCGGCGGAGAATGTGGTGGTAGTGCTGCGCGAACCGGTGCGCCTCGTCGCGGACGTACTGCAAGAGCTGCAGCCCGGGGCGATTCCGCGCCAGGCGAACCGGGTCCGGCCGACCGGGCAGGTAGAGTTCCTCGGCCCGCTTGGCCAGGCCGACGATGGCCAGGTCGCCGGCTCCGGCCGCCTTGGTCTGCTCCACCGCGGCGCCCACCTGAGCCGGGCCGCCGTCGATCAGCAGCAGGTCGGGCGCCGCGCGGGTCTCCTCGCGGAGGCGCCGCAACCGGCGCGAGACCACCTCGCCGATGGCACTGACGTCGTTCTGGCCCGCCACGGTCCGGATCCGATACCGCCGGTACCCGTTCTTGAACGGTCGGCCATCAATGAACTGTACCAGCGAGCCCACCGTCTCGCGCCCCGAAAGGTTCGCGATGTCGACGCCCTCGATGACGCGGACTGCCTCGCGCCCGATGAGCTCCGCGATTTCCGCCAGCCCTTGCTTGGTGTCGCGCTGAAAGACCTCGGGCTGGACGTGGACGTCCAGGTCGCCGCGCTCGGCGAGGCTTTCGATGGCCCGGAGCTGGTCTCGCACGTGGGCCGCCTCCTCGTAGCACTGGGCGTCCGAAAGGGCCTGCATTTCGCGCCGCATCGACCGGAGGAGCGGGCGGCGCTTGCCTTCCAAAAACCGCTGGAGCCGGCGGATGGTCTTGCGATACTCGTCCTTCGAGATGCGGCCCGCGCAGGGGGCGTAGCACCGGCCGATCGGATGCAGCAGGCACGGCCGGTTGAAGCGCAGCTTCGGATCGTCCGCCCGAATGTCGAGCTCGCAGGTGCGGAATTTGAAAATCTCCTGCAGGATCGGCAGCGCGGCCCGGAGGCCCCGGACGGAGGTGAACGGTCCATAGAGCTTCGACCGGCTGGCCGGTTTCCGCGTGAGGTACACCCCGGGGAAATCCACGCCGCGG
>CAZGEE010000317.1:0-3340 GCA_964525035.1 uncultured Anaerolineales bacterium | reverse complement strand
TTCCTCGCCCGGGGCAGTCGGCTCCTCCTCCGGCTTGAGGCTCGCCAGGATTCGGACGAACTCCTCTCGGATTCTCCGCGTGCGGGTGTCGTCCCGTTTGTAGACGTTGGGGACCTTCCGCCGCGCCTCTTCCTTTCGGAGACGTGTCTCTTTCTTATCGATGTAAATGAAGTCGGCGCGGGCGTAGATGTTGCTCTTGACCACCTGGCCGTGCTGGTAGCGGAGCGGCTCGTAAGGCGCGTGCATCAGCAGGACCACCCCGACGAAGAACAGCAGGAGGACGGCTGTTCGCAGGAGGTTGCGGGGGTGCCACAGGAGACCGATACGGCCGGTGAGGCCGTCGCCTTTCAGCTTCCGCGGGTCCACGCGTCGGGCGGTCGGTTTCTGTTTTTCGAAGACGGCCATGCGGTGTCAGCCCTCCTCGGCCGTGGGCGGCTCCGCCTGTTCATCGGGCGCCTCTGCCGAAGCCGCCTGGTCGCGGCGCTCGTAGGCGTCCACGATGCTCTGAACCAGCGGGTGCCTCACGATGTCGCTGCGACCCAGTTCCACCTGGGCGATTTCGTTGATATCGGCCAGCGTCCGGAACGCATCCAGCATTCCGCTCCGGGCCGGGTCCGACAGGTCCGTCTGCGTCACGTCGCCGGTGACGACCATTTTACTGCGCATGCCCATGCGCGTCAGAAACATTTTCATCTGCCGGGTGGTGGTGTTCTGGGCCTCGTCGAGGATGATGAACGAGTCGTTGAGCGTCCGCCCCCGCATGAAAGCCAGCGGGATGATCTCGATCATGTCGTTTTCCATGTACAGCTTGACCTGCTCGAACTCCATCATGTCGTGCAGGGCGTCGAGAAGCGGCCTCAGGTAGGGATTGACCTTCGCCAGCATGTCTCCCGGCAGGAAACCCAGCCGCTCTCCCGCCTCGACGGCCGGCCGCGTGAGAACCACCTTCTTCATGGTCCGCGTCTTCAGGGCTTCCACGGCCATGGCCACGGCCAGGTAGGTCTTCCCGGTGCCCGCCGGGCCGATGCAGAAGGTCAGGTCGTGCTTGCGGATTGCCTCGGCGTACCGGGCCTGCCCGGGCGTCTTGGGCCGCACGCGCATCCCTCGAGCGAGGACCGAGATCTCCGGCCCCTCGGTGACCGACCCGTTCCGCTTGACCGAGGCGATGACGTCGTCCACGTCGTGGGCCAGCACGGTACGCCCACGCTGGATGCGGCCGATGAGTTCCTCCAGCACGGTGGCCGCCCCTTCGACGCTCGTCGACTCTCCCCGCAGGGTGAGACGCTCGCCGCGCGTCGACAGGTCGACCGAGAACGCGTCACGGATGGTTTTCAGGTGGCGGTCCTGGCTGCCGAATAGCATGAGCCGCTCCTGCCCTTCCGGAATCGTCAATTCACGTTGCATGGATCGCCTCGCGGAATTCAGTGCCGCGCTCCCATGGCCAGCAACACGAGGTAGGCCACCGGGGCGGACAACAGGACGCTGTCGAGCATGTCCAACACTCCGCCGAATCCGGGAAGCGCCGTCCCCGCGTCCTTTGTTTTCGCGGCACGCTTGATGAGGCTCTCGGCCAGGTCCCCCAGCATCGCGGCCGCCGTCACCGCGACCCCGAATACCAATAGCTTCCACCAGGCCAGGCCGGTCAGGACTGCCCCGAGCACGAGGCTCACGGCGACGGCGAATGCCAGCCCCCCCAGGCAGCCTTCCACGGTCTTGTTCGGGCTGAGCCGGGGCGTGAGCTTGCGCCGGCCCACCGCCCGACCGGCGAAGTAGGCCCCGATGTCCGAGGCCTTGGCCACCCCGAGAAACAGGAGCAGGCACGCCAGGCCGTCCGGCTCGCGCAGGAACCGAATGCCCACGACGAACAACAGGAGCCCGCCCACGTAACCGACCACCAGCAGCGCGCCGGCCACGCGCTGTACTGCGTGGGCCAGCTCGGCTGTCCGCGAGGCCCGGGCGACCTCCACGAGCAAAAGGACCGTCGTCAGGCCGGCGAGTGCCGCGAGGCCGGGACCGATCACCACCGGACCGGCGTGCCAGACCGGTGCGATCCCCGTTGCACGGCCCAGCGCCGCCGAACCGAGCAGGAGTAGCATAGCGAGGATCGGCCACGCCCGCGAAGCTTGCCATCCCATGCCGCGCAGAATTTCTGTCATCTCCAGGGTCGCCGCGACAGCGACCAGGCCGGCGACCGCGAAGAAGACCGGCGCCCACTCCACGGCGCAGTGATCTGCCAGGTAGCTGTCCACGGTGAACAATCCGAGGAGTGCGACCAGGAGGACGATTCCAAGAATGACACGCGCTTTCATCACGTAGACGGCCCGCCCCTGCTCGTGCGTGCGAATGCCCGACTACCGGTCTTCCAATCCCCCGAAGCGTCGCCGCCGACCGGCGAATTCGGCGATGGCCTTATGCAACTCGCCGGCGTCGAAATCCGGCCAGTAGACGTCCGAGACCACGATCTCGGCATAGGAAATCTGCCACAGCAGAAAATTGCTGACCCGGAGTTCCCCGGCGGTGCGGACCAGCATGTCCACGTCCTCCCGGCCGCCCGGGTAGAGCCGATTCGCCACCGTTTCTTCGCCGATTTCCTCCGCGTCGAGTTCTCCCTCGGCCGCCTCGCGTGCCAGTTGCCGCGCGGCGTCGACGATCTCCTGCCGCCCCCCGTAGTTCACCGCCAGGGCGAGCGTCATGCCGTCGTTGCCCTCGGTGGTCCGTTCCACGTCCTCGATCCGGCGGATCACGCTCGCGGGCAGCCCCTTGCGGCGGCCCACATTGCGGAAGCGGATGTTCCGCTCCATCATGAGCTTGCGCTCCCGCTGGAGATACCACTCGTACAGTTTCATCAGGGCGGTGATCTCGGCGCGCGGGCGGCGCCAGTTCTCGTGGCTGAACGCGTAGAGGGTCAGTTGCCGCAGTCCCAGCCGGGCGCATTCCTCCACGATGGGGCGAACGGCCAGGGCGCCTTGGCGGTGACCTTCGGATCGCGGCTTGCCGTGCCGGCGGGCCCACCGACCGTTGCCGTCCATGATGATCGCCACGTGTTTCGGCCAGCGGTCGCGAGGGACCGACGCCAGCAGCGGAGGCAGATGTTCCGCATCGCTGTCGGGCATAGGCTAGATCACGTTGTTCCTGAACAATGTCTGACCCCGTTCCGGTCCGACGCTGACCACGACGATGGGCACGCCCACGAGCTGTTCCAACCGCCCGACGTAATCCCGCGCGGCGGATGGGAGATCCTCGAACGAGCGCACCTGGTCGATCTCCTCCGTCCAGCCCGGAAGCTCCTCGTAGACCGGCTCGACGTCGCGCATCACCTCGCCGTCGGTCGGGAAGCTCT
>CAZGEE010000316.1:0-3343 GCA_964525035.1 uncultured Anaerolineales bacterium | reverse complement strand
GACGTTTCATGGCGATCAAGGCGTGCTGGGGCATCGACGTCGGACAGTGTGCCCTGAAGGCGATCAAGCTGCGGCAGTCGGGCGACGGGGTCGAAGCGGTGTCCTTCGACGTGATCGAGCACGCCAAGATCCTGAGCCAGCCCGACGCCGACGAACAGCAACTCATCCGCAACGCGCTGGAGAAGTTCCTCTCGCGCAACGACGTCCGCAACGACAGCGTCGTGGTGGGCGTTCCCGGGCAGGCGAGTTTCAGCCGGTTCATCAAGCTCCCGCCCGTGGAGATGAAAAAGGTCCCGGAGATCGTCGGGTACGAAGCCCGGCAGCAGATCCCGTTCAACCTGGACGAGGTGATCTGGGATTACCAGACGATGACGACGCCCACGGGCGGGCCGGCCGAGGTGGAGGTCGGCATCTTCGCCATGAAGCGCGACATCGTCCAGGACTACGTGAACGACTTCACGCAGGTGAAGATCACGCCGGACATCGTGCAGATGGGGCCGGTGGCGCTGTACAACTTCCTGCAGTTCGACCGCAACGAGGCCTCCGGCGCCACGCTGGTGATGGACGTGGGGGCGGAGAACACCAGCCTGGTGATCGCGGACGGGTACCGGGTGTGGATCCGGAACTTCCCGCTCGGGGGCAACAACTTCACCCAGGCGTTGCAGAAGTCGTTCAAGCTGACGTTCGGCAAGGCGGAGAACCTCAAGCGGCACGCAGCCGAAAGCAAGTACGCGAAAGAGGTGTTCCAGGCGATGCGGCCGGTGTTCTCGGACCTGCTGACGGAGGTGCAGCGCAGCGTGGGGTTCTATACGAGCCTCCACCGGGAGAGCCAGATCGAACGCGTCCTGGGGCTGGGCAACACCTTCCGGCTTCCGGGCCTTCAGAAGTTCCTTTCACAGAATCTCGGCGTGGACGTGATGAAGCTCGAGCGGTTCGAGGGGCTCCGGGGCAACCAGGTGGTCGGGGCCCCGGTGTTCAAGGACAACCTGTTGAGCTTCGCCGTCTCCTACGGGCTGGCGCTGCAGGGGCTCGGTCGGGGAACGATCAACACGAGCCTGCTGCCGCCGGAGATCCTGAAGGAGAAGGAGGTGAAGCGGAAGCGGCCGTTCGTCGTGGCCGCGGCCGCGGCGGTCGTGGTGGCCTGCGGGCTCCTGTGGTACGGGGCCAGCCGGAGCGCCAGCGCGCTGGTCAACGTGCCGGAGCAGCGGCTGGGCTCGGTGGACCGACCGACGCAGCGAGGCGTGCTGGAGAAGGTCGAAGATCTGAAGGAGCGGAACAGCCTGGCCAAAGCCGAGTTTGAGAAAGCCGGCGAGGCCCTGGTGGAGAAGCAGAAGGAGATCGAGGCCTTCCTGGGCCTGGTGGACCTCCCGCAACAGTATGCCGACCTTCGGGGGGAGAAGCCGCAGTACCGCGACATGTGGTACCGCATCCTCGGGGACGTCTGGCGCATTCTGCCCCGGGACGAGCGGATCGCCGAGTACAATCCCGAGACGAACGAGCCGCCTTGGAGCAGCCTGCAAACGGTCGAGGTCACCAAGATCTGGGCCGAGTACGACGAGGCCGGCCTGCCGGAAGAGCCCGGTGGAGCCGGTCCGGGGCGAGGCGTCGGCGCGAGCGAGGAGCGGGGTACCCCGGTCCTCGTGGTGCACCTGGAGGGAACCATCCCGAACCCCCGGGGTCGCGGACCCTCCGAACTGGATCGCATGTTGATCCGCCCGCTCAGTCAACTGGGCTACTTCCAGGGCATTTCCTCGGAGCAGGCACGGCACTATCGGGCTCAGTCCGACTATCCCTACGAAAAGGAACGCCCCGAGCGCGAGCCGGAGACCGAGGAAGAAGAGGGAGAGACCCGGACGGAAGGCGCCGGCTCGAAAGAGCAAAAGCAACGCATCCTGCGGCCCTGGCGCGGAGACGACTACTGGTTCCAGCTCCACTGGCACGTGAACCTGGAGAACCCGTCGGAGCCGGTCCAGTACAAGGACACCCGGGGCACCGGCGGAATGGGGCCCCAGTATCCCGGCATGCCCGGACCGGGAGGCGGGCTGCAAGGACCCGTGCGGTGAGAGGCCCGGTGAATAAGCACGCACACGAGGAGACTCCCTCATGAATCTGTTCAGACGGCACTGGTGGCTGGTGGCGACTCTGGGCGCGATGGTGGTGCTCGGCGGAACCTGCGTGGCGATGAGTATTCTGGCCCAGGGCAAGGCCGCTCGGCGCACGGCCGTACTGGAACAGAGTATGAGGATGCTGGGCCCGGACGTGGTCTACTACAACGACAACGCCGTCCACCAGATCAAGCAGGCCACCGCGTACCGCACCGAGCAACTGGAAAATATCCAACGGTATCTTCAACGCCAGGGCGACTGGGAAGTTCTCGTCCCCGGCATCTTCCCGCAGTACCAGGCCGAGACGCGGATCTACCAGTTCAAGGCCCGGTACATGACCGAACTGGAACGGTTCAAGGAGGAACTCGGGGCGGTGGAGGCGCCGGAGGAGGACGAGGGACTGCCGCCGGTGCAGCACACCATGTACACCCACGAGGGGTCGTTCTACGTGGCGCCGTGGATCGGACAGAGTAAGTTGCCGGCGTTCGACGAGCGGATGACCAGGCTCCGACAGTCCCAGGACGACCTCTGGCTCCAGGAAGACATCGTTCGGGCCATCCAGGGCGCGAACAAGGAGTATTTCGAACTGAACGACGTGGCGGAAGGCGAGCGAAGCGTCGCCGGCGCGGTCGTGAAGGAACTCCACGAGATTCAAATCGGGGCCGACGTTCTCGGTGGCCGGGGACGGGTCTGGGCAAGGCCCGGCGGGTCTCGCCGAGACCAGCGATATCTGTACGTGGCCTCGGAGGATCGCACGGCGAGGATGCGCCCGGGGGGAACGGGGGAGCCGACCGAGCAGGTCCCGGAGGCCGACGCCAGGGCCCGCACGTTGACCGGTCGCGCGAGCAACAACTCCGAGGGCCGCTACAAGGTCCTCCCGTTCCGCGTGAGCGTGGTGGCCGACGCCGGCGATTACATGGCGTTCGTTCGGCGACTCAGCGGGACGCGAAGCTTCATCACTCCGCTCAGCGTGCAATACGAAATCGTCTACGAGAACGAAAACGCGTACCGTGAGCTGTTGCGTAACGTGACCCAGGACACGCGTGTGAGCATCTACGGGCCTCGCCCCCTCGCCAAGGTAACGGTGACCGGCGAAAGCCTGATCTTCCAGGTGGAGGGGGCGCGGCCGACCCTTCCGCCGAAGCCGGACAAGGAATCCGCGGACGCCTCGTAAGCAGCGCGCCCGAAGCCGCCAGTCGCAGAAGGAGTTGACCATGGCGCTCAAGATCAATCAGGAA
>CAZGEE010000315.1:2577-3345 GCA_964525035.1 uncultured Anaerolineales bacterium | reverse complement strand
TTTACCTGAAGCCGATCGTGCCCGGGCTCGTCGAGAAAGCCGAACGGTGCCTGGCCGTCGAACCGCTCACCTGGTCGGACCTCGAGGCCACGCCCCCGCCGCGGCAGCTCGGGAACTTCGAGCGGCTCGCCGAGCGCGTCGACCGGGAAGCCATCGACGCCGTGACCGAGGAAACCCGCCGTGACCAGGCCGAGCACAAGTAGCCATTAGCGAGCAAGGCGCCAGAGGACCTGGGCTTCGCCGGGCGCCACGGGTGTTACTCGAAATGTCGGCGGATGAACTCCAGGCTCTTCCGGGCCGTGGCATCGAGGTTCTCCAGGCTTCCGCCGCCCTGGACGGGCGAGCACATCTCGTAGGCCACGTAGCCCCGGAACCCTCCGGCATTCAGGCCGCGGAAAAACGCGTCGTAGTCGATACAGCCTTCGCCCATCGGCACCGCGCGGTAGGCGTCGAGGGTCCGCTCGTAGGCCACGCGGGAGGGCACGTACCGGTACTGGGGGAACCGCTCGTAGTCCGCGACCGTGGTCTGGACCATCCGGGGGCCCATCCGTCGCGCGGCGGCCTCGAGGTCCACGTCGTCCTGCTTCGAGATGCTCCAGGCATCGCACATGGCGCGTACGTTCTCGTGGCCTATCTCGTCCACGAGGGCCGCATAATCCTCCAGGCCCACGGCGACGTCGTGGTGGTTCTGCACGCCGACGACCACACCGTGGCGGCCGGCCCGGTCGCCGCACTCGCGGAGAGCGTCAATACACCGCTGCCGCTGCG
>CAZGEE010000315.1:0-2567 GCA_964525035.1 uncultured Anaerolineales bacterium | reverse complement strand
TGCGCGTGCCACGAGGCCGTGCCGGTGGCGTACCCGGTGAAGACCCGCACGATCCGCGCGCCGAGCTCGGCGGCCATCTCGGCCAGCCGCTCCACGTAGGCCACCTGGAACTCCACCTGCGGGACCTCCGGGTGCGCGTAACCGGCCGTGAAATCGGTATAGCCGGCCAGGGTGCCGATTTCGACGTCGGCCCGCTCAGCGCGCCGGGCCAGCGCGCGAACTTGTCGCCGGCCGTGGTCGAGCGTCGACAGGTGCGGCCGCTTGGCCATCAGTTCGACGGCCGGGTAGCCCAGCTCCGCCGCCTTCTCGACGAACTGCGGCAAGTCCAGGGTCGCCTGGCCCCAGAGCCCCGCGTAGCTGACACTGAAAAGCATCGGCTGGACGGTCGGCGCGGTTGACGGATCGTTCGGGGCCATTTTTCGGTCCTCCTGACTTGGGTTTCAAAGAGAGCTTCGGTCGCGCAGGCTGCCAGTCCACATCTCGAATTCGTGTTTCCGGTTGGCCTCCGCGGGGTTATAGATGGCCACGTAGCTCATTTCCTTCCACGAGGCGAAATGTGTCTCCTCGTACATCGCCTCCGACCGTTGCCAGACACTGCGCCACGTGCCGGAGTTCAGGTAGTAGCGCGGATGACCGTCCCGGCTGGCCATGGTCAGCGGGAGAATCTCGGCCCAGTGGGTGTGCCCATAGACGACGAACCGCGGCGGGTACCCGTCCACACCGACTTCCTCCAGGGCACGGCCGGCGTAGTGCGAGCCGGGTTCCCCCCACAGCATACGCCACACGCGCAATAGTCGATCTCCCAGGCGGGTAGCCCGGTCGAGCATGCCGACATGCCCACGGACCGCCTGGCTCAACAGGGCACGAAGGTAAAACCGCCGCGACCAGCTCAACTGGCGGTGCAGGTAATCCCGGACCGTGGAACTGCGCACAAAGTCACTGACACACCGCTCCAGTGCCCGGCCGGCTGCCCGGGCGAACCGTTCGTCGCCCCGCCCCAGTTCCGTGATCGTGTCGGCGACCCAGGCGGGGATGCGACTGTACGGCCGAACGTTGTCCACCCCCTTGAGCCGTTCCACGATGTCCTCGTGGTTGGGCTGGCCCGCCAGTTCCCGCCTTACCTCCAGGGGAAACCGGCAAAGCAGCTCGACGACGATCACGTCCCCGAGACTCGATGCGTTCCGACCCAGGCCCGTCTCATAATTCAGCCGGTCAAACGCGTCCCCGTGCCGGGCCACGACGTCGTACTCCTTCGCCGGCGAGGTGTACCGCAGCGGAAAACCGTGCTCCACGTACTCCGGCGGCAAACCCAGCTCCCGGACCGCGAATTCCCGCGTGGATCGGTATCGCGCGATCGGCCAGTCGTGATTGCCGATGACGTAGTCCACCGTCACCCGTTCCTCGGGAACCTTGCTCCGCTCGGCCACGCGGCGCGGAAGAGCCCGAAGGAAGTCGAGCCCCGCGCGGTTCCGATCCACCGTGTCCCGAAGAATCTCGAGCAAGGTTTGCTCCTGCTCGCTGGAGGGCGGACTCCACGGCCGCACGCCGTGTTCGTCGTCCAGCCAGCGGCTCGTCCGGATGACGTCAAACCCGTCGCCCAACAGCACCAGGCGGACCTCGTTGGCCTCGCGCTTCTGGGCCAGTTCAATCACCTGGTCCGCGAACATCTCGAACGCTCCCGCGTTGACGTTCTGGGCCGCCGTGCCGTCGGTCATGTGAATGTCGCTGAAGAAAACCAGCACGGCGTCTCTCCGGGGCGAAACCGGTTCCGTTCGACCCCCTGGTCGAACCATTGAGTGGCTTTCGGAGTTCGCGAACCGGCCCAGCGCTATGCTATATGCCGTCAAGCATATTCCAAAGCCCCTTCTCCGCAATCCCAAAATCGGACGGATTGATCGAACTGCCGCGGCACACCTTGGCGCAGCCGGCAGGGGCACTCCGCCGACCGGCATCCTGGTCGAACCCGGTCGATCGCGAAGAGGACCTGGCGAGCACACCGGCGACGACGCCGGGTGGAGAACATTGCCTCGGCCCGGTCTTGCTTTTCCCAAGCCGAAAGCCCATATTGGCACCGCTTGAATCGCTCGATTCCGGAGTCCGCCCCATGGGTCTGTCGATTCGCATGCGCATGGTGCTGGCGACGAACCTCCTCGTGTTGGCGGTCGGGGCGGTCGTGGGCCGGCTCGGGATTCACGTGGCCGGCCGGGAGGTGGAACGCAAGCTGGTTCACGAGCCGACGGCCCGGGCGGCCCGACTGATTCACGAACTCGATCTGCCCCGCACGTCCGAGTACCTGCTCCGGAAGATCGGCCAGATCTCGCGTGCCGAGGCGGTCGTCCTCTCGGAAGGCGGCGAGGCCGTCGCCGCGTCGACCCTTCCGCCGGAGCGCGAGGCCGAGCTCTCGGACCAGTTGGGCAGGGGACTCCAGGACGGGCGTCTGCGTCTCGGCGGGAACGCTTACCGCATCGGGACGGCCATCGTCCCGCCCGCCGCAACCGGCCCTTTGACCGAGCCGGTGCGCCTGTGCCTGCTGGTTCCGGAGGCGGAACTCCTCTCGGCCAAGCGGC
>CAZGEE010000314.1:909-3366 GCA_964525035.1 uncultured Anaerolineales bacterium | reverse complement strand
GGAATCCCCCGCTCGGCGCAAAGCATCAGCGGTTCGCGCCGGACCTGCGGCGGAGTGCAGAGCCATACCGCGTCCAGGTCCACGTCGTCGAGCATTTTCCGGAAGTCGGAGAACCCTCGGCCACCGAACCGTTCGCGGCGCCGCTTGAGGTTTTCCGCATCCGTGTCGCAGAGCGCCGTGATCTCCACGTCGTCCCGGCCCGCCAGATACGAGAGGTGAACGCCGCTGATTTTCCCCGTGCCGATGAAGCCGACCCTGATCATCCCTGAATCTCCCCGAGCAGGTTCCGCAGGTAAACGACGGTGGCGCGGATGTCCTCGCTCTGCTGCGGTCCCGCTATTTCGCGTTCGATGATGTACGCCCCATCGTAATCCAGTTCGTGAAGTCGTCGCACCAGTTGGGGAAACCCGACGCGGCCCTCGCCCACCCGAACCTCCCGGCCGAGCTTCATGGGATCGGTCGGGTAGAGGCCGTCCTTGGCGTGCACGCTTCGCACGTAGCGGCCGAAGACGTCGAGCGAATCCACCGGGTTGGCTTTGCCGTACAGGATCAGGTTGGCCGGGTCGAGGTTCACGCCGAGGTTGCCCGTGCCGACCGCCTCGATCAGCCGGAGCATCGCGACCGGCGTTTCCTGGCCCGTCTCGAACCAGAATTCGATGCCGAGTTCCCCGCAACGATCTGCCAGTTCGCGCACTGCGTCGACCACTTCGCCGAAGACGGTGTCTCCCGGATTCTCCGGGATGAAGCCGAGGTGCGTGACGATGGCGGCGAGCCCCGCCCGGTGGGCAAAGGCAGCGCCCTGCTTGAGGGCCTCGACCCGCATGGCCCGGTACTTCCGCGGGACGATGCCGAGGGTCTCCGGCCCCTCCTCGAAGTTCCACGCCGCGGGCCCGGGCCAGCCCACCCAGAACGAGGTGACCCTCACGCCCCGCTCCTGGGACTCGGCGCGGACACGATCGGCCGCCTCCTCGGTCATCTGCTCAGACTTCCAGCAAACCAATTGGCACGCCTGGAGACCGAACTCGGCCGTCTGCTCCAGGCTCGCCCCGTCCGGCTGCAACCGTGCAATCACTCCGACGCGATTTCGCAACAAGGTTCTCCCGATTCCTCGAGAAGTCGACCAGCCCGTGCTGAAGTCCTACACGGGTCGCAACGCGTAGCGCAGGATGGCCAGCGCCGCCACGACGTAGACCACGGGGCTCACCTCGCGGCCTCGTCCGCCGGCGAGGCTCAGCAGGGCGAAGGCGATGAAGCCCCAGGCGATCCCGTCGGCGATCGACAGGCTGAACAGCATGATCACCATGCACAGGAAGGCCGGAATCGCCTCGGCGTAGTCGCTCCACCGGATCTTCACCACGCTGCCCATCATGAGGCTGCCCACCACGATGAGCACCGGCGCGATCACCGGGTGATAGAAGGCCATCGTGTCGACCGGCGAGCCGTTGACGATGATCTGCGTCGGCACGGCGACCGAGGCGCCGAACATCGACACGAGCGGCCGGGCGAACAGGCTCGCGAGCAACAGCACGGCCGTCACGACCGTGGCCAGCCCCGTGCGGGCACCCTCGGCCACCCCGGCCGCCGACTCGATGTAAGTGGTCACCGTGCTGGTTCCCATCAGGGTCCCGACCACGGTGCCCGAGGCGTCGCTGAACAGGGCCCGGCCGGCGCGGGGCAACTGCCCGTCGGTCAGCATGCCGGCGCGTTCCCCGACCCCGATGAGCGTGCCCACCGTGTCGAACAGGTCGAGGAACAGGAAAACGAAGATGATAATCATCAGATCGACGAAGCCCCGCGAGAACAGGCCGCCGAAGTCCAGCGCCAGGAACGTCTCGGTGGGAAACGCCGGCAGGCGATAGCCTTCCGGTATCGACGCCAGGGGGTACTCCAGGCCGGGCCACCACTCGGTCGCGGCCAGGGCGATGCCGCCGGTCAGGAGGATGCCCCACAACAGGGCGCCCCGGACCTTGCGCACGAGCAGCACCGCCAGGATAATCAGGCCCACCACCGTGAGCAGCGCCACGGGGCTTGCGAGGTTCCCCCGCTGGACAAGCACCGACGGGTTGTCCACGACCATTCCGCCGTACTGGAGCCCCACGAAGGCGATCAGGAACCCGATTCCCACGGCGATAGCGTGCTTGAGGCCGTCCGGCACTGCATTCATAACGGCCCGGCGGATGCCGACGAAGCTCAACACGAGGAACACCGCTCCGCTGATGAAATTGGCCGCCAGGGCCTCCTGCCACGTCAGCCCGAATCCCCCGGCGCCGACGGCCCCACACACGGTAACCGCGAAGAACACGTTGTGCCCCATGGCCGGCGCCAGGGCAAACGGATAGTTGGCCACGAAAGCCATCAGCAGGCACGCCACGGCCGAGGCCACGCACGTGGCGACGAACACGCCGTCCTTGAACTTCGCCACGTCCTCCCGGTACCCCTGCATGGAGGACAGATCGG
>CAZGEE010000314.1:0-899 GCA_964525035.1 uncultured Anaerolineales bacterium | reverse complement strand
GGCCCGGGCGCCGTCGGCCTGTGCGGCGCCCACCACGTCGCCGCCCTCGCGGCTCATTTCGGCCGGTTTCGCGGGCTTCTGGATTGCCTCGGAAAGGACCACCGGCTGGACAAACAGGATGTAGGACAAGGTCAGGAAGGTTACGACCCCGCCGCGCATCTCCCGCCACACCGTGGTTCCGTTCTCCCGCAAACGAAACAGGCGCTGGAACATGCCTCCGCCCTCCCGATGGCCATTCGCGAATCGTTACGCGATCAGGATATGCCTCGGCATTGTCGAGCCCGCTTCCGCGGAGTGCAAGACCTTTTTAAGTCGAGAACCCGGACTGGTTTACTCTGTGATCGGTCAAAGGGGCGTGAGCGCGAATGTCAGCGATACTCGGCGGCGAACATGGCCAGGGCCTCGAGACGGCAGACCGTGGCGCGGAGGATGCCCGCCTCGTCGGTTTGAAACTCAACCGCCTCGCCGTCCGGGAGGATTTCGAGCCCCGTGAACTCCTTGCCCTCGGGAGGTCGGAGCGAGAAGGGCACCTCGGCGATCGGGATCGGCGGCAAGTCCCTCGGGTAATTCAGAAAGGCCACGATGAGCCGGCCCGCCTCGGGCTGGTCCGTCACCGTCATCCAGACGCACGGGTGCGCCTCGGCCGAGGCGCTCCGCCGGTCGCCGAGCAGACCCGTGAGCAGGTGCAGCAACAGACGGTCGCTCGCCGGGCCTTCGAGGCTCTCCAGGTCGGCGGCTGAGTAAATCGCCCTGCCCCCGCCGAACTCGTGTGAGACGATGACCGGAGCGTCGGTGTCCTGCCACGGCGGCGTGCTGTGGATGCTCGACCAGTTCTGGTCATTCACCGTGCCCCGCTCCTGCGCGTAGGGCAGCGTCAGGGTCGCGAGCGCCTCGCCCTC
>CAZGEE010000313.1:0-3368 GCA_964525035.1 uncultured Anaerolineales bacterium | reverse complement strand
GATTCATGAGCCCGGCGGTCCAGATGCCGCCCGGCATACCGTACCGCTCGACGACCAGGGTGCGAGCGCCCTCGCGCGCAGCGGCCAGAGCGGCGCCGACACCCGCCGGGCCGGCCCCGCACACGAGCACGTCCACGTCGCCTCGCACGGGCGTCCGGCGCGGGGCCTCGCGGACCTCGGATCCCGTTACCTTCTTCTCGTGGACCGTATCCTTCGTCGGCGTACCTGCCATGCCGCCAACCTCCAACAGAGCTTGCCCTGAAACGAACGAAGTCTAGCCGCGGCCGAAGCCGCCCACAACAGCAAAAAACGTAACCGCCGCGACGGCTCGCCGACGGAGGACCGCTTCGTGGAAACAGTGCCCCTTTCTGGACAGCTTGGGCGCGGCGCGGTAGACTCCTTCCTCGGGGATCAACCAGGGCGACCTCCCGGGAGATATAAGCCATGCGGCACGCAGCGTGGATCGTGACTGGTGTTCTAGTAACGGTAACGGGATGCGGACCCGCCTCGATGCAGGAGTCACCGGTCCTCTGGCACGAGGGAGAAGCGTACGTGGAGGGCCCGGCAAACGAACAGGAAGGCGTGGGCGAGAAGCCGCCGGCGTCCGGCGGCCAGGCGCTTTATGGCCTATCCATGAACTCGGCCGGTGACCGGGTCCATTACCGCGTGCGCGTCCCGAGCCGGATACCTGACGCCCGAATACTTATCCGGTACTCCAGGTTTCACTGGTTCGACATGCCGCCCTCGCGAGCCTCGGTCGAGTTGGCGCGCGAAGGCCGGCGCATGATGCGCACCATCACGTTTCCCGATACCGGGGGCTGGGGTACGACCGACAAGGCCCAATGGGCCTTGGCATCGGCAAACCTGGGCACCTTGCCGGCGGGACGTTGGGATGTAGCGTTTACCATGCTCAAGGAAAAGCACGGCGACGTCAACATCGACGGGTTCTTTCTTGCGCCGGCCTCAGTTTCAATCCGGGCCGAGGAGTTCGCCGTGGCGGATCGCATCGAGATCAGCAGCGACCGCTACGTGGGGGTCGCCGTGAAAGGAACGACAGTGCGCCAGGAGGATTTCGAAGGCCTGGACCTGGTGTACCGCGGATTTGTGCCCGCCTCGGCCGGTGTCAAAGTGACGCTGCACGACCGGGAAGGCGAATCGCTGGCGCTGCTCTACGAGAATTCTTCGATGCCATTGGCCGACGAGCCCCGGCGCGTGCACATTCCGGCAGAAATAGTGCGGGAGCTCCACGACGGCACGTACGAAATCCACGCCCAGTGGGAATCAGGCCGAACGTTCGAGGTCCCGATTCATCTCGTGGGCCGCCTGTGCGCCGGATTCGAGGAACGGTTCGACCGGACTCGCGCGTGCCACCGGCAACTCCAGCAGCGCGAAGGCGAGTTAAGCCGCCACAAGCCCTCGTTCGCCCACGCCGTGGAGTACCTGGAAGCGGGATGGAAGAAGCTCCGGGACGGAACCGCCGGACAGGCGCTGATCGCGAACCTCCGCAGGGCGCTCGAGCAGTACGACGAAGCAGCCCGTCGCATCGCCGCGGGTCGACCGCCCTTCGAAGAGCTCCGTGGCGATCTGCGGCTGGCCTTTCGTTCCGAGGCGACGGGAAAACTTGAGCCCTATCGCCTGTTTATCCCGAAGGATTACCGCGAGGGCGGCGAATCCCCGTGCGTTCTCGTCCTGAACCACACCGAGGACCGTTTTCTCGACTATAACGAGGGCGAGACCAAGCGCGTGGCCGAGGAGTACGGGTACGTGATGATCTCGCCCCGGGCCTCCAGCGGCTACTGGGGACCCGGCAAGGAAGACCTCTACCAACTGGTGCAGCAGGTTCTCGCGGACTATCCGGGCATCGACCCCGAGCGGCTCTATGGCACCGGTACCTCCCGGGGCGGGTTCGGAACGTACAGCCTGGCCACGGCCTACCCTGATCTGTTCGCGGCCATTGCGTGCCACAGCGGAGTCGGCAACTGGATCATGGACGAGGACGGAAGCTTCAGAGACGAGGAGGGACACATCCGCCTGAAAGAGGATGTGGCAAACGTCCCGACGCTGATCCTGCACGGCGAGATCGACAACCTCGTTCGCGTGGAACTGGCGCGCGACGTGTCTCGCATGCTGAAGGAACGTGGCATTCCGCACGAGCTTCACGTGTTCGAATCCACCGGCCACGGGTACGGCGGCAACGCCGAGCGATACTTCCGAATGACACTGGAGTTCTTCGACAAGTACGGGGGCTGATCGACCACGGCACTGCTTAGGCGCCGCCGAAGATGACGGCGCGGGGGGAAATGCTGCCCGGGATACCCGAAAAAGAGGACGAAAGGGGACAGGATTATGTCGAGCCGAGACAACTTGATTCGCGTGCTGGTCATCGGGGCCCACCCGGACGATTGCGACGTCGCCGCGGGCGGCCTGGCCGCAGTCTACACCGCCGGGGGTCACACGGTGAAGTTCTTCTCCATGACCAACGGCGACACCGGACACCACCGCATCGGCGGCGGAGACCTCGCGCGTAGGCGCTATGCCGAAACCCAGGCCTCGGCCCGGGTGCTCGGAATCGAGTACGAGGTCAACGACCATCATTGCGGCCACCTGGAACCGTCGCTCGTGAACCGCCAGCGGGTCATCCGCACCATCCGCAATTTCAAGGCCGACCTCGTCCTCACGCATACCCCCGACGACTACCACCCGGACCACCGCTACACGTCGATCCTCGTTCAGGACGCCGCCTATCTCGTGACCGTCCCGGGTATGTGCCCCCTCACGCCGCACCTGCGAAAGAACCCGGTGTTTGGTTACGTCGCCGGCACGGAAACCGTATCAGCGATGTTCCGGCCGGACGTCCTCGTGGACCTCGGCGAAGTCATCGGAAAGAAACTGGCCATGCTCTTCTGCCACGAATCGCAGTGGCTGGAATGGATTCCCTACAACCGGAATTGCGAAGACGAAGTTCCCAGCGATCCGGACGGGCAGCGGGAATACATGCGGAACTGGTGGGACACGCGGCTGACGCCGTTCGCCGAGAAGTGGCGAGATCGACTCGTCGAGCAGTACGGCCGAAAACGCGGCGAGAAGGTCCAATTCGCCGAGGGCATCCAGGTCTGTCCCTTCGGCACCCACCCCGATGAGGCGGAACGCCGGCGCCTGTTCCCGTTCCTCCCGACAACCTGAGCACTGAAGCGTGGAAAACTTCCGTGTCGGGCCTATTCCTCCGTGGTCGGAGGATCGTCCGCCTTCCCGCCTTCCTCCTCGGCCGGGTCCAGCTCAAGGGCCCCGGAATTGATGCAGTAGCGCAGCCCGGTGTGCTCGGCCGGACCGTCCTCGAAGACGTGGCCCAGGTGCCCGCCGCATCGGCT
>CAZGEE010000312.1:3127-3383 GCA_964525035.1 uncultured Anaerolineales bacterium | reverse complement strand
TCATCGGCCAGCGAAAAGCCGGTTGATCACGAAGTTGACAAAGTAGCGTTAGGTACTACCGAGCCGTGCCGTGCCGGGACCGCGGACGAAACAACCGCGCACCAGGACACACTTAGCAAGCAAGCACTTTTTCGGGAGCCAGACATGTCCGACAAGTCTAAAACCAGCGTTTCGCCGAGCTTAGAGCCGCTTCTGACGCCCATAGCCGACCTCAAGCAAGACCCCCGCAACGCCAGGCTTCACGATGACCGCAACA
>CAZGEE010000312.1:660-3117 GCA_964525035.1 uncultured Anaerolineales bacterium | reverse complement strand
CGCCGAGTCCTACCGCCGCTTCGGCCAGCAGAAGCCCATCGTCGTCGATACCGACGGCCAGGTCGTCGCCGGCAACGGGCAGCTGAGCGCCGCCAAGGCCCTCGGCTGGACACACATCGCTGCCGTGAGGACTAAAGATTCGGGGGGAAGCAACATATCGCTTCGTGGAATTGTAGCCACCATTGTAGCCGCCGGCTTTTTTGGCCTATTAACGCGGGTCCACGCGGGCCCACGAGCACACCACTTTCTGGCTAGAATAGCCGTTCATGGGCCAGAAACAGCATTAGCGGCTCATGAGCCCAGTTCGCGAGTCACCTCGACAAGCAAGAGGTCGCTGGTTCAAGTCCAGCATCGCCCACCACCCAAAACGCCGCAGGCCAAGCGCTTGCGGCTTTTCTTCTGCGCCGAAACGCATACACGGTGCCCAATGGCAAGCGAAATCGCACTCGAATTACGCTGGGGCATGCCCTCCCCCTCCCGCGGCACATTCGCACTCCGCCAGAGGGCCGGGGCGAGTTTCCGTTCGGGCAGGCCACGAAGTGTCGAAAAACGGGGCCCGGCTTGACGCGCTCCCGGCGGCGTGCCAAGATAGCCCTTGAAGAGCCCGGCAGAAGCGCCGAGGGTCAATACAACAGTGTGCACGGAGCGAGGATGATGGGAAGCGCGGCCGGAAGAAAAGGCGCCGTTTCGGTGAAGAACCGAGGCAGGGGGCGTGAGGATCGCGCCGTGTTGCGCGAGCTGGCCTCGCGGGTGGCGGAGATCGCGGCCCTGCCCGTCCACCAGGAGACGATCCGCCTGTGGAAGGCCCTCAACGGGCTTCAGCCGGAGCGGCCGATGGTCGCCATCGACCAGGTCCCCTGGCACGAGATGAACGTCGACGACGAGCTCACCCCGCAATGCCGCGACGAATTCCTGCGCCGCATCGAGACCGATCTTCGCCGCACGCTTTACCGTTGGCGGCACATGCGGGACGACATGGTCGTCGAATCGGTGCTGGAGGTCCCCAAGGTGTTTCACGACGACGGCTTCGGGTTCGACATCAAGCACGACGTGAGCACGCTCGATCCGGAGAACGACGTTCACGGTCACCTGTACATCGACCAGATCAAGACCGACGAGGACATCGAGCGCATCCACGCGCCCAACGTCGTCCTGGACGAGGAGGCCACGGCCGCGCGCGGGGCGATGCTGCGGGAGATCTTCGACGGACTGCTCGAGGTTCAACTGGTCGGCCGCCAGGCCTGGTTCCCCCTGTGGGACATTCTGTCGATGTGGCACGGGGTCGAGGCGTGCCTGATGGACCTCATGGATCGGCCGGAGTTCATCCACCGCCTGATGCGCCGCCTCACCGACGCCCAATTCGAGTGGCTCGACCGACTGGAGGCCAGGGGCTACCTGCGCGGCCCGATGCGGCGCATTCATTGCACCGGGGCGTGGACGGACGAGCTGCCGGCCGAGGGCTACGACCCGGCCAGGCCGCGGGCGAAGGACCTGTGGACGGCGGGGATGGCCCAGATTTTCGCGGCGGTCTCGCCGGCCATGCACAAGGAGTTCGAAATCGACTATGCCATTCCGTGGTACGCCCGCTTCGGGCTGGGCTACTACGGCTGCTGCGAGCCGCTGGACGGCAAGCTGGACATCGTGCGGCTGCTGCCCAACCTGCGCAAGATCAGCATGAGTCCGTGGGTGAACGTGGAGCGCGGGGCCGAGGGAATCGGCGGCGACTACGTCTTCTCTCGCAAGCCGTCCCCGGCGCTCGTGGCCGGCGACACGTGCGACCCGTCCGTCATCGAGGACGACCTCCGCGAGACGGTCGACGCCTGCGCGCGGCATGGGTGCCCGCTGGAGCTCATCCTCAAGGACATCTCGACCGTCCGCTACGAGCCCCAGCGGCTCTGGCAATGGGCCGACACGGCCATGCGCGTCGTGACCCAATGATCCTCAGTCCCCCGCCGGGGCGTCCCGACCCCGGCGCCGAGCCGCGTGCCCACCTTGCGCCGGGCCGCCGCCACGGCCACGCTTGTCGGAGCAGAGCGGAGGTCCTCGGCGAAGCCGGGACGGTGGAGGGTGCCACGGCCACGTTTACGTGGCCGCGCGCTGTTCAGGTGTCAGGCAGCATGAACCGATCCGGCGGTCTTCGTGCGGCTTATGGTCCGCCCCGCGGCCGGACCGTGGCACCGCGCCTGAACCGTAGAATCAAACGCCCGGGCACAGTCAGCATGCTTCTCCGAAAAGCGAGAAGCATGGCACCCCGCCGGCCCATGCCAGGCAAGTAGGTCGGGTTAACAAACCCGACAGCCTTCCTCGTTCGAAACGACATGAATGCGTGATAACCCGCCGAAAAAACCGCGCCAAGGGCAAAGTCGCAAGGCCTCTCATGGCCCGGCTCACGCCGGACCACGGCACCCACTGGCAAAGCCCGGCCCGCGGCCGGACCGTGGCACCGCGCGCAAGCGC
>CAZGEE010000312.1:0-650 GCA_964525035.1 uncultured Anaerolineales bacterium | reverse complement strand
CAAGCGCCACCTGTGCCAGTCCGGGGCCGCGCTCTGCGCCCCGGGATAGGATCTACCGGCGTTTCTTCTTTGCGCTCTTCTTTGCGCCGCGCTGCTTTTTGCGGAAGGCCTTCATCGCCTCCGGCAGCGGCGGGTGTTTCGGCTTGACCAGCTTGACCCCCTTCGGCAGGGTCATCGGGACCGGCACCCGCGACTTCCTGAGCGGCAGGCGCACTTCCTCGCCGCCGCGGCGGGACGACTCGTAGATGCCGAGGATGATCTCGACCGCCTTGCGGTGCTCGCGCGCGTCGAGCATGACGGGCTTGCCGGTCCGCAGGGCCCGGGTGAAATCCTTGAACGCCTCGGTGAACATGACGTGGAACCCGCCGAGGGCGGCCGGGTCGCTCCCGGTGCCGGACTTCTTCGCCCCGGCCAGCTTGGGGGGCATTCCGCCGGACTCGAGGATTTGCTTGTCGGCGGAGCGCTTCCTGGCGAAGTCCCACCGGGTGATCCGGCCCTCGTAGGTGGCGTTGCCGGCGTCGCCGCAGACCTCCACGGTGCCGTGCGGCCCGGGGTAGCTCGCGGTGGACCCGTGGATGACGCCGAGGGCGCCGCTCTCGAACCGCAGGATGGCGACGGCGGTGTCCTCGACGGCGATCCGCTTGTGGGCC
>CAZGEE010000311.1:0-3388 GCA_964525035.1 uncultured Anaerolineales bacterium | reverse complement strand
CTCTCGGCCAGCCTGACCTTCGAGCAGTCCTACGCCGGCGTCGAGGGCGACAGCGCCAGCGCGGCCGAGTACTTCGCGCTCGTCAGCGCCCTGGCCGACGCTCCCGTGAAGCAGTCGGTGGCCGTGACCGGGTCGATCAACCAGAAGGGCGAGCTTCAGCCCATCGGCGGCGTCTCCCGCAAGGTCGAGGGATTCTACGACGCCTGCAGGACGAAACGCGTGACGGGCAACCAGGGGGTGCTCATCCCGCGGGCGAACCTGAAGAACCTCGTCCTGCGCAAGGACGTGGCCGAGGCCGTCCGCAAGGGGAAGTTCCACATCTGGGTGGGCGACGCCGTGGACGACGGCGTGGAACTGCTCACCGGTCGGCCGGCGGGCACGCGCGACCGGGGCGGCGAGTGGACGCCCGGCAGCGTCGGCGCCCGCGTCGACGCCAAACTCAGGAGCTATGCCGAGAAGGCACGCCAGTACGGCGGCCAGCCCAAGGCCATCTCGGGAAATTCCGATCGAGGTCGCGGCCGCTGAGCCCCGGTCCGCCGGGATTCCGCGGCGCAACGTCCGCAGGGAGGAACGCCATGCAGCACGTCAACGAACACGACCTGGAATACCGCAACGGGGACTCCGGCGTGAAGTACCTGTTCCGCGGTCCCCACATCGACTGGGGCCTCGTGGTCTTCGCCCCCGGCGAGACGCTCGGTCACCACTTCCACGAGCGGGTGGAGGAGACGTTCTACTTCGTCGAGGGCCGCGGCGGGAAGATCATCATCGACGGCCGGGAACACCCCATCCGCATCGGCGACGCCTTCCGCCTCGAGGCGCCGGAAAAACACGACATCGTCAACGACACCGACGCCCCCCTGAAGGCCGTCTTCATCAAGTCCACCTACGACCCGAAGGACAAGGTCAAGGTGGAATGATCCGCCGCGCGGACCGCCGGCGGGACGAGCGCGCCGACCGGCCTTGCGAAACGCTTCGGTCGTTACGGGGGAGTTTCACGTCGTGCGCAGGCGGGTGTTCGGATTGATTTCCCGGCCGGCGGCCAGCAGCGCTTCCATCTGCGGCGGCGTGTAGGGCACGATCTCGCGGAAGGCCGGGTCCAGGCAGTGCTCCGGCTGAAAGCGCTGCAGCACGTGGACCGATCCCGGCCGGTCGTCGGTCGGCCCGATCCGCCGGGCGATCCAGCGGACCACCTCCGCGTCGACGAACGTCGGGCAGCACGTCGTGCGGAATTCCACCTCCACCGCTCCGCCGGAGTCGGTGCCCGTTGGCGCCGGGAGCGAGGCCGCCCGCAGCAGGTCGATCGACCGCTCGATCGCCGCCGGGTCCACCTCGCGCCGGGCCAGCTCCCGCATCCGGTCGTTGAGGGTGGTCTTGATGTCCATGCTGACGGCGTCGATCAGCCCCTCGGCCAGCAGGGCCTCCACCACCTCCGGGTGCGTCCCGTTGGTGTCGAGCTTCACGCCCACGCCGGACTCGTGCAGCCGGACGCACAGCGCCGGCAGCGACGCGTGCAGCGTCGGCTCGCCCCCGCAGATCACCACGCCGTCGATCCAGTCCTTCTTCTCGCGAAGATAATCGCGGAACTCCTCGAAGGGGATCCGCTCGTCGGCGTTCGGCTCCAGCAGGTCGCCCGCGTGGCAGTAGCCGCACCGCAGGTTGCACAGCGGAAGGAAGATGATCGCCGCGATCCGCCCCGGCCAGTCGATCAGCGTCGACGGCAGGAGCCCGCGGATGGGCGGCAACTCGGTGGCGGTCATCTGTGCGTCCGGATCGTCGCGAAACGTTACCATGGATGTGTCCTTCCCGGGTGCCGATCCCGCCGCGCGGGACCTTCGTGTGATTCAAGGTGCGCTCGCCGGAGGGGCGGCGGATGGCCCGCGTTCCCCGCCTGCCGTCCGGTGGTGGATTTCCGGTCGCGGCCCGATTCGTGCGGACCGCGACACAGGAGGGTCGGGGCCCTAGCGCGAACCGGGCTCCGGCCGACGATCACTGGCCGATGCCGAGAACTCCGGCCACCTCCATGCTCGGCGGGACGTCGCCGTCCCAACGGGCCAGCGAGGCCTCGCCGCCGTCCGAGACGATGGTGACCGGGATGACGCTGAAGATGCCGTTCATCGCGCCCCTGGCCAGTCCGTCCGCGGTGTCCATGTCGACGAACTCCAGTTGCACCGCGTCGTCCACGCCCCACTTCTTCAGGTAATGGCCCAACTTCTCCTTGGTGGACTTGCACTTCGCACAACCCTGCTTGCCGTACACGTCGATCTTCATGGGCGGCCTCCTGCCTCGGCGGATGAAAGGGATAATGGCGCCCGCTCCGCCCTTCGGCCGGGCGAGCGGGGCCTCGTCAACGCGACCCCGCAGTCTAGCGGTCGGGCGCGGCGGATGCAAGAGGGAGCCCCGGCGGAAAATTGTCCCCGGACCACTTTATATAGAGGCGCGCTGCGATAAAAGCCCCAAGATAGGCGGTCCGGATCCCTCAGCCCGCGGCGGTGGCGATCAGCAAAAAGGCCAGCCAGAACAGGATCAAGAGGCCCCATACGCAAAGGACGAGGCATAACGAGCCCAGGTACATGATGCTGCCGATGATGCCGCAGATGCGGCCCGCCTGGGTCATGTCTCGCCCCGAGGCGTCCATCCGCCCCGCGGCCATATCCCGGAGGTCCCGGTTGCCCATGACCCACGCGAAGAGGCCGCAGATAAAGCAGCTCACCAGTCCCAGGATGCCGAGGACGAGAATCAGCGTTCCGCGGTGGGGCCGGACGACCCCCTGACCCCCCTCGGCCGCCCCGGGGACCTGCGCCGGCGGCGCGGTTGCCCCTCTCGGCTGCTCTTGCCCGGTTTCCATGTCACGCCCTCCAGAATAAAGTCTTCACATCGAGCGGCTGCGGTTGCAGGAAGGACGTTCCTTGAGTCTCAAGTCCCTATCCTGCAAGGGCCAGCCCCGCCAACCACAGCCCCCACAGGATCGCCAGGACCGTCGCCACAATTCCGCAGATGAGGCCCACCTGGGTCAGGTCATGTCCCGACGAATACATCCGGCCCGCGGCCATCTCTTTCAGGTCCCGCCTGCCCAGGACCCAGGCCAGGATTCCACAAGGGAAGGAAACGGCCACGTAGGGGATCGCCATCGACAGGAACAAGGCCAACGCGAGAATTCCGAGCAAGAGGATCAGCGTGGCCCGATGGGGGCGCACGGC
Organism: uncultured Anaerolineales bacterium; assembly: GCA_964525035.1. Lineage (GTDB taxonomy): Bacteria > Planctomycetota > Phycisphaerae > FEN-1346 > JAACEH01 > CAZGEE01. The sequence continues at coordinate 191 of CAZGEE010000311.1, read as the reverse complement.
GCTGCTGCGCTCGGTCTGGGGCGCTTCCGCAAGGTGCGCCAACGGCGGGTCGCCCTCTATGCCTTGCTGTTGTCCGGTGTCCATGACGTGCTCCCATTCCTGTGCCGCAGGTCAGACGCCCGCGCGGATGAGGTACATCCAGTTCAGCAGCAGCGCGACGTTCCAGAAGTGCGCCGGAAGCAGGCGCCCGT
>CAZGEE010000310.1:0-3389 GCA_964525035.1 uncultured Anaerolineales bacterium | reverse complement strand
TGCGCCCCGTGCGACCTGCTCGACCGCCACCAGGTGGCGAAGCTGCCGGACGTGGCGAACATCGTCTACATGGCCGGGCGTAAGTTCGGCACGGCCGGGGCGGAACCGTTCACCTGGGCGATGAACGTGGTGGTGCCGACGCACGTGGGCGAACGGTTTCACGACTGCCGCATCGTTGCCTTCTCCACGCTTTGCGTCTACCCGTTCGCGGACATCCACGGGCCCGGATGCGACGAGCAGAGCCCGGCCCTGCCGTTCGGCGAGTATTCGAACTCGTGCGTCGGCCGAGAGCGGGTGTTCCAGTACTTCAGCGAGCGGAACCGTTGCCCGGGGCGGCTGATCCGGCTGAACTACGCCATCGACCTGCGCTACGGGGTGCTGCAGGACATCGCCCTGCGGGTCATGCGCGGCGAGGCCATTTCCCTGGCTACGCCCGTGGCCAACGTCATCTGGCAGGGCGACTCGACGGCGCAGATTCTTCGGTCGCTGGCGCATTGTACACTCCCGGCCGAACCGCTGAACATCGGCATGGCCGAGCCGGCCCGCGTCAAGGACGTGGCCAACCGGTTCGCGGAGCGGTTCGGGAAACGGCCGTTCTTCAGCGGCATCGAGCAGGCGACGGCCTGGCACAACGACACCTCGCAGGCGCGGCGACTGTTCGGGGAGCCGATCGTGGACCTCGAGACGATGATCCGCTGGAACGCGGACTGGCTCCAGCGCGGCATGCCGGTGTACGAGAAGCCGACGCACTACGAACAGCGTCACGGCGCGTTCTGAACGGCCCTCTCCGGTCGGAAGGGTGAGGCCTGCGGCAACGGAGACCGTGGCTAGCGCCGTTATCGGAGCCGATGCTGCACTTCGGCGGCCACTTCGTAGAGCTCCCGGCTCTGCTTCCGCCAGTCGGAGCTAACGAACCAGGCGATGCCCTTGCGGTTTTCCTCGCGTCGCTTCTTGCGGGCCGCGCTGTCCCAGAACCCCGGCAACTTGATCCCGGCTTTGCCCAGGGCGTGCCAGAGGCCTTCGTGCATGCTGCGGCCCGAGATCGCGCCGACCATCTTCATCTGCTTCTCGTTCGTCCAGATGCTCCGCCACATGGCAAGCTGGTGCTCGTCGAGGACCTTCCGGGCGCGTTCGGCCAGTTCGCTCCCGAGGCGCTTTTTCTTCTCCTCGTCGAGCAGGGCCTCTTCGATGCAGATCCGCGCCTCGCATTCCTGGACGCCCTCGAGCAGGTTTTCCAGCCGCGCGGTCGCCACCGGACCGTCGGCTCCCGGGGCCAGGAGATAGTTCGAGATGTTCAGGCCCCGCCAGTGGTTTTGGGGGTAGGGGGCAAAGACCTGTCCCGCCCGTCGGCCGCGGCTATCCCGGATCACGTGCCAGAAGTCGGCGCCGATGCGCCCGATGCCGCGCTGGTCGCCGGTGATGTTCAGTTGCGGCATCTGGCGGACGCGCAGCGCATGTCCGTTGAGAAGTCTGAAGCGGTCCAGGTACGCCCGCAGTTCCGGCACGCGCCAGCCGTACATCCGCGGGCCCTTGGCCGGGTTGACGTGGTACGTCAGTCCGCGGACGTGCGCCTCGTAGCGGATGTCGGCGATCTCGTGCAAGACCTTGTTCGGCGACGGCTTGTTGTATATCCGCCGCGTGTGAGCGTGAGCCATCCACGACAGTCCGCCGGAGACGTCGTGCAGGAACTCGACCTGCTCGCGGGAAGGCGATTGGTCGCAGATCATTCCCAAGGTCATGGCCTCTTCCAGCCCGCGGGCCTTCATCCGCCGGCGCAATTCGTCGAACACCGGCTTCCACAGCGCCCGGCTCTCGGGTGCCCTGTAATGCGGCAGGTTCCCCGGCTTGGTTTTGCCCGTGGCTTGGTCGAGCATCGTGACCGTCAGGCCCTGCTGCTGTACGTCCCAGCGCTTTTGCCATTTCCGTTGCTGGGACTGGGCGTAGGAGCTCGCGTCTTCGTCGACTTTCGGTCTTTCCCCCTCCAGGGACCTCCCGCGGTGCGACCGCGTCAGGTAGGCGTCCCAGACCTGGAAGACCACCAGCTCGAGCTTCCCCAGGTTGTCCTGCGCCAGGTCCAGGTACTTCTCCATCACGGAGTAATCCTGCTCGTAGGAGCCGTCCTCCCGCGGAATCCAGCGCACCATCGCCTCGGCGTTTCCCTGGTTTGTGTGGCGCAGGAGCGGGATGTACACCACCCGGCTCCCTGTGGGGCGGATCAACTGGAAGCTTCGGGCGATCATGGACCAGTGCCGGTCGGACCACAGCGGTACGTCATATTCCATTGCCAGTGTGTCAGGGGACTGCATCACCTCGATCCAGGTGCGCTGATTCCGGGGATCGGGCGCGCGCCAGCCCGCCACGGTCAGCTCGACGGGGATCGTCCGTCTCGGCAGCCCCTCGGCCTCGACCGTGAGCTCGCCGGTGTAGCGGCCCGGCCGGGCATCCTCGGGCACATCCACCGTAACCCATACGCCGACCAAGGCACGGTTGTCGTGAGCAGGGATTTCCGCCGGCGCAGACTCCAGGAGAATGTCCAGCCCACCGGGAAGTCGCCTCCCGTCCGTCCAAGGCACGGCATAACGTACGGAGACGTGTTCGGCGGGAATTCCTGCACCGTCGCACGATAGGGCCCCCACGCTGCCGCGCAGGCCGGTGATCGGTTCGGCGGACTCCACCGCGACGGCGCCGGAAAACGATCCGTTCCGGGTCCCGACGATGCGGATCGGCTCCACAGGCCCCGGATCGTTAACCCCATAGGCGTTGCCCAGAATCTCGTAGTTCCACACCGCGACTTCGGCCGTGTCCGCTGCCCAACAAGCCGTCGCGCTCGCGATGATCACCACTGTACTAACCGCTAGCCTACGCATCCACTCCATGCCCGTTCGCTCCTTTGAATCGTTTCGTGCACTACGTGAGGCACCCTCGTGAACCGCGGGGTGCCCGCTCCTCCGAGCCTTACCCGGTTATAACCCGCGCGATTCCTGGTGGTGTTCGGGAAATTGACGTTGCAACCGCATTTTTGTCCCGAGCCCGCCGGGCTGCCGTACCAGGAATTGGACCTCCCGAAGGAGCGAGGGCAATCGCCCTTTGCCTTGGGCCCTGAAGTGGCGTATCCTCTCCTGACCGGGTCCCGAGGAAGCGAGCGACCGTGGATCTGTAAGAGGAGGCTGAGGCGATGCGACTGGGCGCCCCCGTGGATGTGCCGTCGATGGATCCCGAGACGTGGATTGCCGCTTTGCGCGATGCCGGCTACAGCGCCGCGTTCTGTCCGCTTCCGCACGATGCCGATGACGAGGCGGACATCCGCCGCTACGCCGACGCGGCCGCCGAGGCGGACGTCGTCATTGCCGAGGTCGGCGCCTGGAGCAATCCCCTGAGCGGCGGCGAGG
>CAZGEE010000309.1:0-3398 GCA_964525035.1 uncultured Anaerolineales bacterium | reverse complement strand
CAGCGGGGCATGGGGTTGCCCGACGTGCGCGGCACGCACCGCGGAGACCTGCTCGTGCAGGTGATCGTCGAGGTGCCGAGGAAGCTGAGCAAGGATCAGAAGGATCTGCTTCGCCGGTACGCCGAGACCGAGGGCAAACACGTATTGCCTCAACGTGAAAGTTTCTTCGAGAAACTGAAGAGGCACTTCGGGAACGGCAAAGCGGGGAAGTCGGAGCGCGCGGAGTGAGCCATGAGCAAAAAGCGCACATCCGGAAAGGGCAAGGACGCCCCGCGTCAAGAGCGTGAAGCGGAGCGCCCCCGGCCCGAACCGGAGCCCGAGGCGGACCCCGAGGTTCGCGAGGACGAGCCGGAAGAGCAGGCGCGGTCCGCCGAGGAGTCGAGCGGGCCGGAGCAGGTCCGCCGGGAGCTCGCCGAGCGGGACGCCCGGATCGAGCAATTGCAGCGGACGGCGGCGGAACTGGACAACCGCCGGAAACGCCTCGAGCGGCAGGCCCTTGAGGCGTCGCGCTACGCGCTGCAGGACCTGGCCATGGACCTGCTGCCGGTGATCGACAACTTCGAGCGGGCCCTCGGTCACGCCGAGGAGAGCCGTGACTTCGACGCGCTGCACGACGGCCTCAAACTGGTCCACGACCAGTTGCTGGGCGTGTTGCGCAAGTATCACGTCGAGAAGATTGAGGCGCTCAACGAACCCTTCGACCCGAACCATCACGAGGCGGTGGCCCAGGTCGAGTCCGGGGATCATCCGGACCGCACGGTGATCGACGTGCACCAGGAAGGCTACCGGCTGCATGACCGCACGATTCGTCCGAGCCGGGTCATGGTATCCCGGCGGGCCGAATGCAAGGAGAACGGGCGCGAGAACAACGGGGAGGCGGATGCGCAGCCCGCGCCCGAAGAAACGGGCGACGAGGCCGACGAGGAAACCGCCGGCTGACGACGACTCGGCGTCGCCCGTCGAGGCGCCGGGGTCTGCCCATGGCGACGGGGTGGAGAGGACACGGGGTCATGCCGACCTACGAGTACGAGTGCGACGCGTGCGGGCACCGGTTCGAGGAGTTCCAGTCCATCACCGCCAAGGCGCTACGCGTGTGCCCGGTGTGCGGAAAACGCAGCCTGCGGCGCCTTATCGGGACCGGCGCGGGCCTGCTGTTCAAGGGGTCGGGCTTCTACGCCACCGATTATCGCAGCAGCGAGTATCGGCAGCGGGCCAAGGCCGACAAGCCGGCCTCGTCCGATGGCGACGGCGGGAAGTCGGAAACCAAGTCCGGGGAGAAGAAGAACGACAAGAGCGCGGCGTCCGGCGGGACCTCGGGCGACGCGTAAGCGCCCGGCAGGGGGGCTCCATGAAATGGCGATGTCCTTATTGCCATCGAGAGCTGGAGGTCGAGTCGCCCGGCCGTCTGCCGTTCATGCCCTTTTGCAGTCGGCGCTGCAAGATGGCCGAACTCGAATCCTGGTTCGAGGATCGGTATCGTTTTTCGCGGCCGGCCGAGGAAGACGACCTGGGGGAAACCGGCGAAGCGGACCTCGCGCCACCCCCGGGCAGCGGGGGGTAGCGGCGGAGGTCCCTGGGCTTTCGGCCCGTTTTCATTTTGCTTGCAGCCATTCTTTCAGACTGCCATAATGAGCCGCGAACGGACCGAGTCCCCTCGGACGCGGGGGCGCATCTTCCGGAGGGTGAGAGAGCCTGAACATAAGGAGATCGCCGATGGCTGAAAAAGAGGTGGTCGTTCGCGAGGTCCGCTGGCGGGACATGCTCGGCGTGGCCCAGTTGCTGCGGGCCTTTCGTATTGCGCTGTGGCCCATGTCCAAGCTCGTCCTCTGTCTTGGAGCCGTGGTCCTGACCGTGGGCCTCGGCATCCTGCTCGACCAGGGATTCGACACCCGCGTCTACACCCAGTCGTTCCGCGAGAACATGACGGACGTCTACCGCGCGGCCACCGGCTACGTGCTCGCGGAGAACAAAACCTTCATGGAACTGACGCCCGAGGAACGGGAGGAGTGGCGGGAGGCGAGGAACAGTACCCCCGATCTGAAGCGACTGCACCCCAGTGCCACCGCGGACCCGATGAACTTGTCCAATTCCCTGAGCCTGCGCGGTTTCTGGTACGGGCCGATCGAGGCGATCCGCCACGCCGGCCGACTGGTGGTCCAGTACTGGCAGAACCACAAGGTCTTCACGATACTCAACGTGATCATCGCCCTGCTGACGTGGACCTTCGTGGCCGGGGCGGTATCGCGGCTCGTCGCCATGCAATACGCCCGCGACGAACGGCCCGGCATGCTCGAAGCGCTCCGGTTCGCCTGCAAGCGGTACGCCTCGCTGGCGGCCAGCCCGGTGGCCCTGTTCATCGTCCTCGCGCTGGTGGCGGTGCCGACCGCGTTCGTGGCCTCGCTCGTCCTGCTGATTCCCTACGTCGGCGAGCTCGTCACGGGGGTGCTGTTCTTCCTGGTCCTCGGGGTCGGTGTGCTGCTGACGTTCCTGTTCCTGTTCGGCGCCGCGAGCCTCGGCCTTCAGGCGCCGGCCATCGGCGTCGAGGGCCGGGACGCGTTCGACGCCGTCTCCCGGGGTGTCCAGTACGTCTTCAAGCGCCCGTGGAAGTACATCCTCTACACGCTGTTCAGCCTCTTGTATCTCAGCTACTCGTTCGTCCTCGTCCGGGTGTTCGCGTGGCTCGGCCTGAAGCTGCCCCACGCATTTCTGGCGCTCTGGCCGTGGATCGGCGGCGGGGAGGACGGCCCGGGCAAGCTCGAACGCGTCTGGGCCGAGCCGAGCCTGTACGAGCTTTTCCGGATGCCCGCCGAGGCCGGGGGGACGGAGTACGTCGCGGCGGTCCTCATTGGAATCCTCGTGGTGGTCTGGCTGGGCCTGATGGTCTCGTACATCCCCAGCTTCCTGATCACCTCCCAGACGATCATCTACTTCCTGCTCCGGCGACAGGTGGACTTCAAGGAGCTCGACGAGGTCTACGTCGAGGAGGAGGAGGAGGAGGAAGAAGAAGAAGAGCCCGAGACGCCACTGGAGAGGACGGAGACCACGGAGGTGGAGCCCGAGCCGGGCGCTTCGTCGATACCCGAGGAGAAGGGGGGCGAGGCCTCCGGACAGACTCCGCCGGCGGGCGGGGAGTCGGCCGAGAGCGAAAACGAAGGCGGATCCTCCGCCGGCGAGGAGAAGCCTTCCGGCACGTAATGCCTCGCGCGCACCATGACGCAACGGATCGAGGGGCGGGTCGGTCGACCTGCCCCTTTTCCTATGCCCCCGTCGGGCAAAGTCGACGGGTACCCGGGTCCAACAGGCTGCGGCGCGGTGTGCCATTGGGGAAGGGCTCATGCGGTGCCGCGCGGACCTACGCCGTGGCCGGTTCCTCGCGGTCGGCCGCTTCGATCCGTTGG
>CAZGEE010000308.1:0-3401 GCA_964525035.1 uncultured Anaerolineales bacterium | reverse complement strand
GGCTGGCCCGGAGCCGCGGCGGCGGCGAGCGCTACGCCTCCGGCTATCCTCGGGCCGGCGGGCGGTCAGAGATCACCATCAGTCGGGTCAAGCACGGCGGGGATTATTATGTGGCGAAGAATTACCGCCCGCTGGACATCCTGGCGGAGATCTTGTCCGAGGAGGCCGGCCTGACCCTTACCCGAAGCGAGACCGTTGCCCCTGGAAAGCTGAGCGCGGAAAAGATCCAGGTGGCGTGGCTGACCGGGCGCCGCGGAGTCTTGCTTTCCGAGGGAGAGTTGGAGGCCCTCGGGAAGTACCTGGACGCGGGCGGGTTCCTGTTCGTCGAGGCGGCCATGGGTGCCCGGCGGTTCGACCGCGAGTTCAGGGGCCTGGCGGGTTCGCTGGGGGTGGAACTGCGGGACGTTCCGTTGGACCATCCTCTGGTAACGGGGCGGTTGTCCGGCGCCAGCGGTTATACAATTGAGAACGTCCGCTTCACGCCGACCCTGCTGGGGGAGCGGGCAGGACAGCAGGTGCCTTACCTGGTGGGGATCTACCGGGACGAGAAGCTGGTGGGAGTGTACAGCCCGTTCGACCTGCTGTATGCCCAGACGGGTTGCAATGCCTGGGGATCGAGGGGATATGCCGCGCAGGACGCCCGGGCCATCGCGTCGAACATCTTTCTTCTCGTCTCGGGTCGCTAGGCTCGGTTCGGGTCAGGGAGTACGTCGTGGGTGCCGAGGGCACGCGGAAGCGATTTGTTCTGCTCGGACGCTTCTCTAAGGCCGAGCAGGCTCACATGGTGGCCTCGGTGCTCGAATCCGAAGGCATCCCGGCCCAGGTGGAAACGCACCACGCCGATGACGTGTTTTCGGTGCCCCAACTGGGTGGGAACCCGGCTGGGATCGCGGTGCGGGTGCCCTCGGACCAAGTCAAAGCCGCACGGAGCATCCTGGAACAGAAGTCCCGCGAGGAGTATGACGGTCCCGGTTGCCCCCACGAATAAAGCGGCCGCAGGCAGGTCGTAAGCCGAATTCTGTCCCCTTGCGGGTGGCAGCCATGTATCTGGGTCGTCCGTTGCCGGGCGACTCGAGCGGCCTACCCGGAGCTTACCCGCCCGAAGGCGGAACGGGGCGGGGCGGCCCCTCGCTCCCAATTTGGCCTTGCTCCCGGTGGGGTTTGCCATGCCGAACCTGTCGCCAGGTCCGCGGTGAGCTCTTACCTCGCCATTTCACCCTTACCTCGACCGAAGCCGGGGCGGTATGTTTTCTGTGGCACTTTCCCGGTCCTTGCGGACGGTGGCCGTTAGCCACCACCGTGCCCCGTGGAGTTCGGACTTTCCTCCCCGGTCCTCGCGGACCGGAGCGGCTGCCCGACCTGCCTGCGGCCCTCCAGCTCTTACGATGACAAAAGCTTCGCACGGACCGTGCGCGAACGCAACAGATTATTTTAGCCGGAAGCTGCCGTTGCGGCCGGCCGGGGAGGATCTGTTTTCGGATTTCTTGCGCCGATGGGCGTTCAGCGTCTCGTTGAGCAGGCGATCGGCCTCGGGATTCTCCTCGCGGGGCACGTGGCGTATCTCCACGCCCTCGAAGGCCTCCAGGGCCTTCTCGACCCGCCGGTGGCGCTCCTTGAGGGCGGGGTTCTTGACGCGATACTGCCCCGCCATCTGGCGAACGAGCAACTCGCTATCGCTCCGAATGTCGAGGTCCGTTGCCTTGAGCCGAGCGGCCAGCTCCAGTCCCAGGAGGAGCCCTTCGTACTCGGCCACGTTGTTGGTCGTCTCCCCGAGATAGCGTGCTTCGTCGAGGACCGTCTGCCCGTCCTCGGGGGTCTTGAGCACCGCGGCGCAGGCCGCCGGGCCGGGATTGCCCCGCGCGCCGCCGTCGACGTAGAGCAGTATGCGCAGTTTCTTACCCACGGGCGATCAGGATTCCAGGTACAGGATGCGGAAGCAGTTCGGACAGGTGATGATTTCCTCGGAGTTGCCGAGCAGCTTCACGTAGATGTTTTCGGTCAGCCGCATGTGACATCCGCCGCAGGAGTAGCCCCGGCCGTCTTCGTCGTGGACCAGGGGGCACATGGCCCCGTCCCGCTCCTTGCCGGCGATCCGTTCAAAGGCGTCGAGAGGCTCCCGAGGGATCTCCTGGGCGCATTGTTCGCGTTCGCGCTCGGCCCTTTCGATTTCCGAGGCCAGGGAGTCGGATTCCGCCTGCGCCTTCCGCTGCATCTCCGCCAGCTCGTCTTCGAGCGTCTTGACGCGGTCTTCCGCCTTGCTGATCCGGGAGGCGTGCCCATCGAGCTGGTCCAGCTTCTCCAGTTCCTCGTCCTCCTTGCGGCGCAGCTCGAGTTCGGCGAACTTGATCTCGTTCTGGAGGGTCTGGTACTCCTTGTTGGTCTTGACCTCGTTGCGCTGGTCGCGAAACTTCTCGATCTTTCCCTGGAGGCTCTTGATTTCCAGCTCTTTCGCGTCGGCCTGCTGTTGCGCCGTGCGCCGGGCCACCCGCGCCGCTTCAAGGTCCGATTGGGCCCGCTGGAGCTGCTTTTTCTTGACGCCGATCTGGAAGTTCGCGCTTCGCGACTTCTCCCTCAGGGATTCCAGCCGAATGTGTCTCTTCTGGAGTTGGAGTAGTTTCTCTAATAGCGGAGCCACCAACCGAGCCTTTCCGTGCCCTGTCCCCCGTCGCGCGTCAAAGACGACCCATCCTATCGCTGAACATCGCGGCTGGCAAGGGATTAATCACGACGGGCGAGACGAGGCCGTGGCTTCGGCCACCCGCGGCCACGCAGCGGCTGGTGCGGCGCGAGTGAAAGGGGACTCGGCGCCCCAGACAGGGTCCATGCAGCCAGCGAGGGTGTTCGGGGTTTGCGGCGCTGAAAGGGTGGGGACGAAGCGGGCGGCTATTCCGCCTCCTGGTCCGCCGCCTCGTCCTCGTCCTCGTTCTCTTCATCCTCGGCGACGCCCGCCACGGCACCGACGCCTTCGCCGCGCTCCTTCTCCCACTCGTCCAGGGAGATGACCACCTCGCGAGCCTGGCTGCCCTGGTACTCGCCGACAAGGCCGGCCTCGGCCATGAAGTCGATCAACCGACTGGCCCGGCCGTAGCCGATGTTGAGCTTTCGCTGAAGGAGCGAGACGCTTCCCCGCTGGTGCTGGAGCACGATGCGGACCGCGTCGGCGTAGAGCTCGTCGCGCTCCTCGAACGACTCGCTCTCCGGAGGCGGCCCGCCTCCGCGGCTCCGCGACTGCTTCGGCGACTTGGGCTTCAGTTGCACCAGTTCGCGGTTGAATTCGCGCGGCACGGTCTTGCTGACGTGGCCGACGACCTTGTTGATCTCGGCTTCGGAGATGAAGGCTCCCTGGCCCCTGAGGAGCTTCGAGGCCCCGGGCTGCATCAGGAGCATGTCCCCCCGGCCGA
>CAZGEE010000307.1:0-3404 GCA_964525035.1 uncultured Anaerolineales bacterium | reverse complement strand
CCGGCGGCGTCCAGCAGGGCGGCCAGGATCATGTCACCGCCGGCCCCCGAGGATGGATCGAAGTACGCGGTCTTCATTGCTCTTCCGATTCTGCTTCCCCATGGGCCCTGGGCGGAGCTCCCCGCCCGGTTCGGGCTCGCACAGAACTCCGCCACCGGGTGTCCGGATTCGGAGGCCGCGGCCTCGTGCTCCCGCTCGCGAGCCGACACCTTATCATAGACCTCCCCGACGGCGGCTGCAAGCTTCGACCGCGCCAGCCGCCGACTATTGACAGACCCCTCCGCGCCGACTATGTAAGCTCCCATGGGCGAGCAGATCGGACTGTTCGGCGGCACGTTCAACCCGGTTCACGTGGGGCACCTCAAGGTGGCGCGCGCGGCCGTGGATCAACTGCGCCTGGAGGAGCTCCGGCTGATACCCAGCGCGATGCCCCCACACAAAACGCCGGCGGACCTGGCACCCGGGGAGCATCGGCTCGCGATGTGCCGCCTGGCGGTGCGCGGCGAGCCACGACTGTCAGTCGACGACGTGGAGCTGCGTGCCGGCGGGCGGAGCTACACCGTGGAGACGCTCCGCACGCTGCGGTCCGAACGGCCCGGGGCCGAGCTCGTGCTGCTGATCGGGGCCGACATGCTGCGCGAGCTTCACCGGTGGCACCGGGCGCGCGAAATCCTGGAGATGGCGCGGGTGGTCACGGCCCGAAGGCCGGACGTTTCGCTCGGACGGCTCGAAGCGCTTCGCCGGGAACTGGGAGACGAGTCGGCCGACCGCCTGCTGCGCGACGTGCTCGAGACGCCGCTCGTGGACGTCTCCTCCACGGAGGTGCGCCGGCGCGCACGGGCCGGGGAGCCGATCGAACCGCTGGTGCCGGAGACGGTGGCGCGGTACATCCACGAGCACAACCTGTACCGGTAACACGCGGCCTCGCCGCGGGCCCTCCGTCGCTCGGCGCCGAATCCTCCACCGCTGAGGTCCGTCAACCTTCCGGCAGGTAGTCCTCCAGGAACCGGCGCACGACCGGGAGCACGTACACTTCGTCCAGGTCCGGCGCGACGCCGCTCCGGCCGGCCTCGGCGAGGGCGGAGGCCAGGACGTCGGCCTGCCGATCCGGCGGGAGAGTCGCATCCAGCAGCACGAACTGCCGGCCGGGAAGTACGCACAGACCGCCGGGGCTTTCTCCGAGGGCCTCGGTGCGCACCTCCAGGCCGAGCCGCTCGGCCAGCAGGATCAGTTGCCGGACCATTTCGGCGTTGCGCATGGGTTCATTGTACCTCGGCGGCGCGGCGCGCGTTTGGTCGTTTCCCAGCGGACTCCCACGAGATTCAATGCCCACCGGTGCCCGGCCGGGAATTCGCGCGGCGCGCCGCTCCGGCGGTCCCGGGCCGGTCGCAATTCCGGGTCAATCGGCTTAATCCACCCCCGGCCTCTGGACGATAATCAGGACAGGAAAGCCTGTCGCGCTGTCGGGCCCGCCACAGGGCTCGTATACCGTCGGCTGCAAGGATCAATCGAATGGCCCCGTTGCGCACACCGCCTCAGAGCATCTGCGAGAAGATCGACCGGCTGAGCGCCCGCGCCGAGTCGCTGGAGCAGCAGCTCATCCAGGCCCAGCGGCTGGCCACGATGGGCACCCTCTCGATGAGCCTGGCCCACGAGTTCAAGAACCTCCTGATGGTCATCATGAACCACGCGGACGCCGCCCTGGCCTCGCGGAACGAGGAGAGCATGCAGCAGGCGCTGGAGAAGACCGCCGGGTGCAGCGACCGGGCGTCCCGGATGATCCGCAACATGCTCAGCTTCGCGGGGTCCTCGGACGATCATCCCCGGCCCGTCAAGACGGCGGAGCTGATGGAAAACGCCCTGGCCCTGATGGCCCGCGACCCGGCCAAGGACGGCATCGAACTGCAGCGAGACTACGAGGAGGACGCGTGGGTCGAGGGGCCCGCCGTGGAATTCACCCAGGTCCTGCTGAACCTGATCGTCAACGCGCGACACGCCATGGACTCCGGGGGTCGGCTCACGCTGCGAACGTCGACCGAGGGCGACTACGCGCTGATGGAGGTCGCCGACACCGGTTCGGGCATCGAGGCCGAACACATGGAGCGGATCTTCGATCCCTTCTTCACGACCAAGGGCGACTCCGGGGGGACGGGGCTCGGCCTGTACCTGGCCCGGGAAATCGTTCGCCGTCAGGGCGGCGAAATCGCCGTGGTCAGCCGACCGGGCCACGGCACCACGTTCACCGTCTACCTGCCGCGGACGGCACGCCTGCCGGGCTCGTGAGGCGCCGCAACGCCGTTGCGCCCGAGCAGAGGGCAAGGCGGGGAGCGGGCCCCACTTAACTTCCACCGCTGCCCAGCGCCCGGAGCAGTCGATAGAGGCCGTAGCGAAGCTCCGGGGCCAGCGCCAACAGGACTACCACCGCCACGAAGATCACCGTGCCCAGGAGCCCCCATCGGCGGTTGCGCTCGGACCACGTAAGATCCCGCCAGGGGACCATCCGGCGCCACTGTCCGTCCCCCGCGTGGTACGACAGAAACATCTCGGTCACGCGCTCGAGTGTCTGGTCGCGCCCGGAGGCGTACACGCGGCCCGTCCGGGCGTCGCGATATTCCAGGTAGTAGTCGTGGGCTCCGAAGCCGACTTTCAGATAACCGCGCCCCTCGCCGCGGAGAAGGGCCCAAGGCTTGCGACGCACGTCCAGGTCGCCGAGTTCGCGGCGGACGTCCTCGGCCGATGGCGAAACCGTGGGGGCGTGCTTCCTTCGATGGTCCACCACGAGGGTGACGCCGTCCCGGCCGGTTTCCAGTCGCATCGCGCGTTCCCCGCGGCAAACGATCCGGGCGCTATCCGCCCTTGCGAAGCAGGCCTTCCTGTTCGAGCTTCTCGACCAGGCGGCTGATGTCCTGCAGGGTCTCCCGGATCTGGATGACCATCAGCACGGTGGCCTCGTGCAATTCGTCGTCGGTGAGGAGTTTTCCGACGGTGCCCTCGCCCTCCTGGACCTTCTTGGCCAGGGAGTTCAAGGTATCGAGCAGGTTCGCCACGCGGACGGCGTCGTCGTAGAGTTTCTCGAGGACGCGGCCGGCCCGTCCCGTGACGTCGTCGACGCTGCTTGAGACCTTGTCGATGGCGAAGTTGGCCTTGCCGAAGGTCTCGTCGGCTTTCCCGAGCGTCTTCTCCAACCCGTCCAGCGCCGTACTGATCCTCTCGGAGGCCTCGGCCAGCGAACGGAGCGAGGTCTTCAGGTTGCGCTGGTTCTCCTCGTCGGCCAGCGAACGGACGCCGGCCAGGGCCTCGTCGAGGTGCTGGAGGACCGAGGGGACATTCGGGACGGCCCGGCCGCTGCGGACGTCCTCGGGAGTGCGCGGCTCGGTCAGCGCCCGGAGATTCTCCAGGACGGC
>CAZGEE010000306.1:0-3410 GCA_964525035.1 uncultured Anaerolineales bacterium | reverse complement strand
GAGCACCTTCGCCACGGGGGCCAGGCAGTTGGTCGTGCAGGAGGCGTTGCTGACGATCTTGTGCTCGGCCGCCAGCGTGTCGTCGTTGACGCCCATGACCACGGTGGCGTCCACGTCGCCCTTGGCCGGGGCCGAAAGAAGCACCTTCCGGGCTCCGGCGTCGATGTGCTTCTGGCAGCCCTCGCGGTTGCGGAAGACGCCGGTGCACTCGAGGATCACCTCGGCGCCCTTGTCGCCCCAGGCGAGCTTGGCGGGATCTTTCTCGGCCGAGACCGGGATCGCCTTGCCGTCCACCACGATGTTCGACCCGTCCACCTCGACGTTTCCCTTGTACCTCCCGTAGGCGCTGTCGTACTTCAGCAGCGTCGCCAGGCTCTGGGCGTCGCTCAGGTCGTTGATGCCCACCACGTCGACGTCGCCCTTGGCGTACTCCTGGATCGCCCGGAACGTCAACCGCCCGATTCGTCCGAATCCGTTGATCCCCACCTTCACTGCCATGTTCTCCGCTCCTTCCCTTGTGATCTGAAAAGCCCGCCGATTTTACCCGGGCGCCGAACTCTGCATCCGCGCCGCGCCAGTCCGAAGAAAGCGCAGTATAGAACGGCTCGCGCAGGCTTGCAAGCCCCTTGTGCCAAGGGCCGGCCCCGCGTTCCCGGAAGGCCCGAGCGGCCCGGGGTAGCGCTCGCCCGGATGCCCGGCAGCACGGGCTCCGTGCGGGCGAGCCCGTTTCGACCGGGCCGATGGGCTTGATCCTTCGGGCTTGATTCTCGCAGGGGCGGCTGCCATATTCGTAGAGCGACAGCCCGGCCCCGGGGCCGGGCATCGACCGTAGCGAGGAAATGTCGGAGCAGAATGCGATGACACGCAAAGGCGACACCTGGAACGAATCGACCACCTATCGCGACCCGGTCACCGGGCGCACGATCCGCAAGGTCACCTCCGGCGGCTCGTTCAACTATCACTCCGCGTACCACACCCTGACCTCGTGGACGGCCGACGGCACGCGCTGCATTTTCAAGTCGGGGCGCCAGAATCACTCGACCATCTTCTGCTGCGACGCCGCCGGTGGGGACATCACCCAGCTTCTCGACTGGCGGGAGGGCTGGCGCGTCGACGCTTCCCCGGCGCCGGCCGACTGCCCGACCGGCATTGGCGGCACCTGCCTGGACGCGAACTCGGGCTGGGTGTACTACGTGCAGAAGACGCGGCAGGGGACGGCGCTGAAGGCGGTGCACGTCGACTCGCTGCAGGAGCGCACACTGTCCGAGGGAATCGAGGATTATCTCTTCGGGCCGCCGACCGTCTCGGGCGACAGCAAGTCGGTGGCGGTTCCCAACAACATTATCCCCGAACCTTTTCTCCACCGGGACCCCTTCAAGCCGCTGCCCCTCGAGCGGATCTTCGAGGTCTTCAGCGCGGACGGTGGATCGCGCATGCAGTTGGTGCGTTTTGCCACCGAAGGCGAGCCGGTTCCCGAGGTCGTGTATGACGAGGTGAACTGCCGGGGCAATCACCTGCAGTACAGCCCCGTCGATGCCAACATCCTGCACACCGATCGCGACTTCGCGCCGCGTTTCTTTTCCGGATCGGATCAGAAGCGCAACCGCGTCTGGTTGTGGCACATTGCCGAGCAGCGCATGGTCGAACAGCCCTCGCCCTCGGGCCGCACCTTTCAAGTGCACTCCACGTGGAGCTTTGACGGCCGGCAGGTACTCTACCACTGCCCGCCGTTTGCCACGGCCCGGGAGCCCGACCCGCAAGGCTATGTCATCGGCGCCAACGACCCGGAGGGCAACAACCTCGCCGAGTTCCATAACCCGGCATGGACCCATTACGGCCACGTCGCGGCGGTGCCCGATCGCAAGGCCATCATGCTCGACGGCAACCTGACCGACGACCTGATCCTGTGGATGCATTACGACGATCCGGCCCGACCCCGGGTCGAGGTCATCTGTCGGCACGGCACCAACTGGGGCGGACACGAAGGACAGTACCCCCACCCGCATCCCCAGTGCGCGCCGACGGGCGACCGGATCGTCTACAACGCCGCCGACCAAGGCCATAGCGACGTCTTCATCGTCGAGGTGTAAACCACGGGCGGGCCATGCCCTCCCGCGGCCCTGTCCGCCCGCGGGCCGCATAAGGGATTGTGCCGCGACCGGGCCGAGCCTAAGATGCGCAGGAAAACGCCGCTTTGCGGAACCAGGGGCGCTTCGCAATCGTTTAGTGGGGCGGCCGGCGACGGTCGCGGTCTTCATGGCCGAGAAAAAAGCATTTGAGCGCATCGCCATGCCGCACCTGGAGGCGGTCTACCGAGCCGCCGTGGCGATGACCGGGCACAGCAGCGACGCGGAAGAACTGACGCAGACCACGTTCCTGAAGGCGATGGAGCGATTCGACTCGTTCAAGGAAGGGACCCACTGCAAGGCCTGGCTTCTGCGAATTCTCCGGAACACGTGGTACGACGAGCTGCGGCACCGGGGGACCGTGGGGCCGACCGCCCAGGCGGACGCGTTGCCGCTGGAGGCCCACGATGAGCCCGAGGAGACCCACTGGAGCAACCCGGAAGACTTGCTCCAGAACTTCTCCGACGACCAGATCATCCAGGCCCTCGGGGAACTGCCGGAGGAGCAGCGGCTGACGTTGTACCTTGTCGAGGTGGAATCGATGAGCCACGAGGAGGCGGCCGAGGTGCTCGGCGTGGCCGTGGGCACCGTGAAAAGCCGGAGCAGCCGGGCCCGCGAGGCGTTGCGGGGCCGGCTCAGTGCACACGCCCGGGACCTGGGATACCTGGGTCAACGATCATGAACAAGGACTGGGACGACATCATCGACGCCATTCTCCGCGGGGAGTCGCCCGAGCGGCCGGAATCGGCTGCTTTCGACGCCCGGCTGGCCGAGCGTCGGGCCCTGCGCGGGCGACTCCGCGCGGCGTTCGAATCGGTCCGGCCGGACGAGGGGCTGGCCGGGCGGTTGCGCCATGAGCTCGCCCGCGTGGAGGGCCCCGGCTCGTCGGCTGAGGCCGGCTCCGGTGCCCCGGGGCGGGTCATCCGGCTTTCCCGGGGCACCTGGGCCGCGCTGGCCGCTGCGGCCGTCGTGGCCCTGGCGGTGGGCCTGAGCATCCACCTGCCGGGACCGGCCCACGCGGAGAGTGCCCGCCAGGAATTCGCCCGGCTGCACGCAGCTCACCTGAAGCCGGGGGCGGAACTCGTGGCGGGCAAGGACCCGGCGGAGGTGGCCGCTCGTCTCGAGCAGCGGCTGGACTTCGTTCCCGTGGCGCCCCGGGCCGTCGAGGCGGTGCGGTTCCGCGGCGGTTGCGTCGACCGGTTCCGGGACCGGCCGGCCGCGAGCTTCGTGCTCGAGACTGCGCAGGGCCCGGTTTCGATCATCGTGACCCCGGTGCCCGCCGAC
>CAZGEE010000305.1:0-3412 GCA_964525035.1 uncultured Anaerolineales bacterium | reverse complement strand
CGCTGTGAGGTCCAGCTCAGCTACGCCATCGGCGTGGCCGATCCGCTGTCGGTCAAGGGGGATGCCTTCGGGACCGAGCGAATCCCGGAAGCGGAAATCTGCAAACTAATCCGCCGGCATTTTCCCCTGCGGCCGAAGGAGATGATCAAGCACCTGAAGCTGCTGCGTCCGGTCTTCCAGAAGACCGCGGCCGGGGGACACTTCGGGCGCCACGGGAAGGAATTCACCTGGGAGAAGACCGACATGGCCCAGAAGCTGCGGAGGGCCGCCGGGTTGAAGTAGAGTTTCGCGGCCTGCCCGTTGCGGCGAAAGCCCGTTGCGGAAACGAGTTACTCGACAGGCGTCCGGGACATCCCGGGCGCCTGCTTTTACGCGCCTCCGCCGGGGCCCGGAGATCGGGGCGCGTTGACAGCCGTGGCGCGGAGCGCTAGAATAGCCTCGTCGGCCGAACGAGTTTTTTCCACGAGAGAAAGGTTTCCGGGTGACGGACGTCGAACAGCCGAACCGCGAAGAGACGGTGGCCCGGTGCGAAAAATTGCTCGGGCATACCTTCTCGGATCCCTCTCTCGCGACCAAAGCGTTGACCCATTCCAGCGTGGCCGCGCATTACCTGGAGAGCAACGAGCGCCTGGAGTTCCTCGGCGACGCGGTGCTCGGCCTCGTGGTGTGCGAGGAACTGTACCGCCGGAATCCGACGTTCACCGAGGGCGACCTGACGAACATCAAGAGCGTGGTCGTCAGCCGCCAGACCTGCGCCCGGGTGGCGATCACCCTGGGCCTGGACGAGTTGATTTTCCTCAGCAAGGGGATGGACGCCGACGGGGGGGTGCCGGCGAGCCTGTCGGCCTGCGTTCTGGAGAGCCTGATCGGGGCGGTGTACCTTGACGGAGGCTTCGAGGCGGCGCGCGACCTGGTGCTGCGGCTCATGGACCCCGAGATCCAGCGGGTTGCGAAGGGTCGGCACGAGCGGAATTTTAAAAGCCTGCTCCAGCAGTATGCCCAGCGCGAGCACGACGGAGCTCCTGCCTACGAGGTCCTCGACGAGAAGGGGCCGGACCACGCCAAGGCCTTCGAGGTGGCCGTTATCATGGGCGGCAACCGCTACCCCAGCGCCTGGGGGCTGAACAAGAAGGAGGCCGAGCAGAAGGCCGCCCGCAACGCGCTGGAGGCCGTCGGAGAAGTCGACCCGGAAGAACCCTCCGAGAACTCCGGCGAGGGCTGATCCCTTCCCTTCCACCGGCAGCCGCCACGGACATCCTTCAGGAAAGGTCGATTCGTAGCATCGGCTCGCCGAGCCGCTCCAGCACCGCCTCGTCGAGGGTGACCCCGAGGCCGGGCCCCCAGACCATCCGAAGCCTGCCCCCGAAACGAAAGCGGGTCCGCTCGCGCACCAGGTCCTCGCTGACGAGGAAGCTTCCGTAGGAGTTCTCGAGAAAACGGACGGGCGGGGCCAACTGGAGCACGGCCTGCGCCGCCGCCGAAAGGATTCCGCTCTCGCCGACCATGGCGCCGAGCATCAGCCCGATGCCGCGCTCGCGGGCCAGGTCCGCAAGGCGCAAGGTCTGGAGCACTCCGCCGTTCTTGCTGATTCGCAGGTTCCAGTAGTCGGCCGCGCCGGCTTCGGCTAATCTCTCGGCGCCCGGAAGGTCCACCAGGGACTCGTCCAGCATGATGGGCACCTCGGCGGCCTCGCGGAGCAGCGGAAGGTCCGCCTCGTCGCCCTTGCGGAGTGGCTGTTCGAGCGCCGCCACGTGGAGCGGCTTCATCCACCGGCAGGCGTCCCGGGCCTGGTCCAGGGACCACGCGCCGTTCGCGTCGGCCCGGAGCGTGATCTTGCCCTTCAGGAGCCCGGACCGCAGACGCCCGCTGCACACGCGAAGGTTCTCCTGATCGCCGGGCACGCCGACCTTGAGCTTGAAGTCCCGCAACCCGTAGAGCCGCATCTTCGTCAGGCTGCGGCGAATCGTCACCGCACTTTCGGTACCGACGACCCCGGCCACGCGGAGCTTGACCGATCGGGACACCGGACGGCCCAGCATCCGGCCGAGGTAGAGGGCGAGGTTTGTCTCGGCCGACCGCGCCGCCGCGTCCAGGTAGGCCAGCTCGCAGGCGCACCAGGCCGCGTTGTGCCGGACCGTCATCGCGCTGCCCGCGGCCGGACCCTCGGCGAGGGGCTCGTCCGAGGCCAGCCGCTCGGCGTACACGTCGCGTATGGCCTCGATGGCCGAGTTGACCGTTTCGCCCGTCACATACGGTCGGGGCACGCCCTCGCCGATGCCCTCGCTCCCGTCGGCCAGACGTATGCGAACCAGTACGCCTTCGCTGGCCTCGCGCGAGATCATGGCATGCTCGAACGGTCGGCGCAGCGGAAGCCGATACCGGTAAGCCCGCAACAGGGCAGGGTGCGGAGCCTTCGGCATAGCCGTTTCAGCATGCATTGCAACTCCCTTCCGCGACGAAATCCGGCCTGCATCAAACGATGATATCGACCCGACGCGGCACGGGCCAACGGTTTTTCCTCCGGGTAGGCGATTGCAATTTGCCCGGGTTCGCTGGTACCCTTCTGCGAAACAGCAGGGGAGGTTTCCGCCGTGCAGGTGCCCGTGCGCGTCGAACATCTGAGCCGTGCCTTCGGTTCCGTCCGGGCCGTGGACGACGTGTCGTTCGAGACCGCGCCGGGAGAGATGTTCTTCCTCCTGGGGCCGAGCGGGTGCGGAAAGACCACGCTGCTTCGTTCCGTGGCCGGCCTCAGCGAAATGGACTCCGGGGAGATCTATCTCGGCGACCGCCGGATCACCTCGGTGCCGGCCCATCGGCGCAACACCGCCATGGTGTTTCAGAACTATGCCCTCTGGCCGCACATGAGCGTACTGGAGAACGTGACGTTCGGACTCCGCCTGCGGGGAGTCGGCCGCCGGGAGCGAAGGACGCGCGGCATGGACGCGCTGGAGATCGTGCGGATGGCTCCGCTGGCCGACCGGCGGCCGAACCAGCTTTCCGGCGGACAGCAGCAGCGGGTGGCCCTGGCCCGGGCGCTGGCCGTCGAGCCGTCGTGCCTCCTGCTGGACGAGCCGCTGTCGAACCTCGACGCGAAGCTGCGCATGGAAATGCGGAGCGAGATCCGGCGCATCCACCAGCAGACGCGGCTGACCGTCCTGTACGTGACGCACGATCAGAAGGAGGCCCTGTCCCTGGCCGAGCGCATCGCCGTGATGCGCGACGGCCGGATCGTCCAGGTCGGAACGCCGCGCGAGCTTTACCAGGACCCCGCGACGCGGTTCACGGCCGCTTTCCTGGGCGAGGCCAACACGCTGCGCGGCGTGTGCCGCGGGGCCGAAGACCGGTTCGTAGCGGTGGAGACGAGGCACGGCCTGTTGCGCGGACGGCGATCGGCGAAAGACATCCCTGACGG
>CAZGEE010000304.1:566-3428 GCA_964525035.1 uncultured Anaerolineales bacterium | reverse complement strand
GCCGGGAGCCTTGCCGCGCTGGCTCACGGAGAAAGGGGCGAACGTGGTGATCTCGGGCGGCATGGGCTCGCGGGCCCAGGGCCTCTTTGCGGAGCAGGGGATCCGGGTGGTGGTCGGTGCCCCCAGGCTGGCCCCGGAGGACGTGGTCCGAAGCTACCTCGACGGGTCGCTCAGCGCGGGGGAAAACGTCTGCGATCATTAGAGGTTGAGCCCTCTACGGACTTTCGGACGTGAAAAGTGGGTACAGCGGCCGGCCGGTCGGACTCACGGCGCCCCGCGGGACGAGACGAGCAGCCAGGGGGGATGGCACGGGCCGCGAGTACGTCTCGCGAGACACTGCGCAGAAAAACGGACGGTCGCGTCGAGTGAGGAGTGGAGCCATGTTGCAGTGTTCGGAGTGCGAGTTCGGGGAAGTCGGGCCGGACGGGCAGGTTCGGCTCCGATGTAATCCGTTTACCAACATCAAGGAGCCCGAATGCCTCCAGAAGTGGCAACTCATGAAGCTCGAGGCGCTGCTGCGTGGCTACCAGGCCCAGTTGGAACAGTACCGGCGTCTGGCCCCCTTGCAGGAGCGCATGATCCAGTTCATGGAGCGGGAGATGGACGACATCGACGAGAGCGAAAAGTGGAAGACCCCCTGGGACGAGGACGACGAGCTCGACGAGGACGATGACGAGGGGCCCATTCCGCCGTAGGAACCGCGTCGTAAAGGAACACTCGAACGACGGAGGAGCCGCCGATGCCCGCAACGGTCCACTTCGTGCCGGTCGCGGAGAATGAAACCCCGGAAGAGCACGGCCGAAAGGCGCTGAAGCTTTACGAACAGGGCGGGTTCAACCAGCAGGTGGGCCGCGACGACCTCGTGGGCATCAAGCAGCACATGGGCGAGAAGGGAGGGCGGGGCTACCTGGAACCGCCGATCGCCGCAGCCTTGGCGTGGGCCATCGCCAAGCGGGGCGGCGCCCCGTTCGTGACGGACTCGACGACCCTGTACCGGGGCCGCCGAAGCAACGCGGTGGACTACCTGAACCTGTGCCGCGAGCACGGGTTCACGACCGAGGCCCTGGGGTGCCCGGTGATCATTGCCGACGGGCTGCGGGGCAACGGCCAGGTGATGGTGGCGGTGGACGGAAAGCATTACGAGCAGGTCCCGATCTCTGCCGCGGCATACCACGCCGATGGGTTCGTCGTGCTGACGCACGTCACGGGGCACGTCGCCGCGGGGTACGCGGCCGGCATCAAGAACGTGGCGATGGGCCTGTTGAGCCGGGCCGGGAAGATGAGCCAGCACCACGGGGCGGTTCCCGTTCACAACGCCGAGAAGTGCACGGCCTGCGGGGCATGTGCCCGGTGGTGCCCGGTCGACGCGATCGAGGTGACCGATCACGCCATCGTCGACGAGGAGCTGTGCATCGGGTGCGGGGAATGTCTTGCGGTTTGCCGTTTCGATGCCATGGGCTTCAATTGGAGCGAAGTGCCCACGGTCCTTCAGGAGAAGATGGCCGAGCACTGCCTCGGGGTCCATCGGCTCCACGAGGGCCGGATGTGTTACTTCAACTTCGCCACCCACATGACCACGGACTGCGATTGCATGGGCAAAAAAGCCAAGCCGGTCTGTGCCGACCTCGGCATCGTGGCCGGCGACGACCCGGTGGCGGTGGACCAGGCCACGCTCGACCTCCTGCGCGAGCGCCGGCCCAAGGCGATGAAGAAGCTTTTCCGCGAGAACATCGACCACGAGGTCCAGCTACGTCACGGCGAGTCGATCGGCCTCGGTTCGCGCGATTACGAGCTTACCGAACTGTCCTGACCCGATTTCAAACTACGGGGTTTCCGCCGGGTGGGCCGGGCGTCATTCTCGGAGGCCTCATTCCCGGTGCCGGCGAATCACCCGGAGGGCGACGGGCAGCCCCCACCATGTTTCTCATGATATCGCTGGTGATACTCCTCCGCGCGCCAGAACGCCTGGGCCGGGACGATCTCCGTGACGATCGGGCGGTTGAGCTTGCCGGATTGCTCCAGGCGCTGCGCCGAGGCCCGGGCGGCGGCCTGCTGTTCCGGCGAGTGGCAAAAGATGACCGACCGGTACTGGGCCCCGACGTCGGGACCCTGCCGGTTCCGCGACGTCGGGTCGTGGATTCGCCAGAACTCCTCCAGCAATTGCTCGTAGGAGATCCGGTCCGGGTCGAACGTCACACGGACCACCTCGGCGTGGCCCGTTCGGCCGGAACAGACCTCTTCGTAGGTCGGGTTCTCCGTGTGGCCGCCGCTGTAGCCGACGACCGTGGAGACGACACCCGGGAGGCGGCGGAAGGCGGCCTCGACGCCCCAGAAGCATCCGGCCCCGAACGTAGCCGTTTCGGACGATGGGGACCGGCCACCCGACGCTTCTTCGCCGGGCGGCCGGTGATTCTCTTTCTCTGCCGGTGTCATTCGTATATGTGCGTGCTCTCGGTTTCCATGGCCGGGCTGCTCATCTGGTCGCTGGTCAGCTCGACCTTGAACCGCACGTCGCCGGCCTTGACACCTCGAACCGTGACCCGGTAGACCGCGTCGGCCTTCGGCGCGAGCCGCGCGAGCGGGGCGAACGTCACGGCCCGCCCTTCCGCGGTGGCGCGGGTCGGCCCTTCGCTGGAGACGTACTCCTGCTCCGCCGGAAGCGTCGCCGTCACCCGGATGTTGGTCCCGTCGGCCGAGCCCTGGTTCGTGACGGTGATGACGTACGTCTCGTTGGCCCCGACCTCGATCGGGTCGGCCAGGTCGATCGTCTCGAGCAGGATGGCCGGGATGCCTTCCACCACGACCGTGGCCTCGTCCGAGTCCCGCGTGCACTTGGCCGTGGCGGTGGCGGCATTTGTCATC
>CAZGEE010000304.1:0-556 GCA_964525035.1 uncultured Anaerolineales bacterium | reverse complement strand
TGTCATCGTGCCGATCTTCTCGGCTCGGGCCGTCACCTCGACCCGCTTCGTTTTCCCGGGCTCGATGGTCCCGAGGTCCCAGGTCACCTTGCCCCCGGCTGCCTTGCCACCGTGGGAGGCGCTGAGGAACTTCATCCCGCCGGGCAACTCGTCGGTGAGTTTCGTGTTGAGGGCGGGCCCGTCTCCGGTGTTCTCCACCGTGATTTCGAACGTGGCGTTGCGCCCCAGGTAGCGCTTCTCCGGTCCGCGCTTGGTCACCGCCAGCATCGGCTGCCGAACGATAACCTGGTGCGTGGCCTCGGCCTCCAGGCCCATGTCGCCCGTGGCGACGGCCCGGTTCGTGAACGTCCCGGCCTCGGTCGCGCGGGCCTCCAGGGTGATTCGGCCGGACTTCCCGGGAGCCAGCGTCCCCACGTTTCCCACGACCGTGCGCGTCTCCTTCCCGTCAACCACGGCAACCAGGCCCGGAGGCAATTCGTCGCGGATCTTCACGTTCTCGGCCGGCCCGTCGCCGGTGTTCTGCACCGTGACCGTGAAGGGGATCGGCTCGCAGATG
>CAZGEE010000303.1:1156-3433 GCA_964525035.1 uncultured Anaerolineales bacterium | reverse complement strand
CCGGCGAAGTCCCGAAAACCGGAGGGCCCGAAGAAGAAAGTGCCGGCGAGGAATCGGCGGAACAGCCCGAGCCGGAACACCCGGAGCCGCGGAACACGGTGGAAGAGCCCATAAACGAGAACGACTTCTTCATGACGATCCAGGAAGGCGAGGTGGAAAGCGTCCGCGCGGCCATTCAGCGCAATCCGGACTGGGTGCGCGCGAGGGACCGTTTCGAGCATACGCCGCTTCACGCGGCAGCACAAGAAGGTCGCAAAGAGGTCGTGGACCTGCTGCTCGAAGCCGGGGCCGAGGTAAACGTCCAGTCCCAGAGCGGAACTACCCCGCTCCATCTGGCCGCGAGCACGGGACAGCTCGAGATCGTTAAGGAACTCCTGTTCAAGAACGCCGACCCCATGGCGCGGGCCGGCGACGGCGAAACGGCTCTTCATATTGCCGCCGGCCAGGGCTACGCGGACACGATCGAGTTCCTCTCGCACAAAGTGTCCACCCTCGATGCCCGAGACAACAAGGGGGAATCCGCGCTGCATCACGCCGCCCGATATGGGCAGATGGCCGCCGCGCAACGGCTCATGATGATGGGCGCCTACGCCAACTCGGTCAACAACGAGGGGAAGACTCCCTTAAAGGTCGCCATCGAAAGGGGGCACACGCAGACGGCCAACCTTCTTCGGCGCCGCGGGGCCGCCGATGAGGCCGAACCGGTCGTCCCGCTCGATGCCCGATGATCGAAGGACTGTGTGCGACGGACCTACCGGAAGTGAAGTGCGGGGGCCGCTCACCGAAGGCGGCCCCCGCGGTCGTTCATAGCCGATTAGAATAGCGGACCGTGCGGGAGACGCACGGCTGCGAGAGCGATTCCCGAGGTCGTCCCACCGTGCGGGGCTCGCCCGTCCGCCAACCGGTTGATCCGCCCGGATGCATCGGCGTCACATCGCGGGCAACCGGCTGAAGAGAGGGCGCGCTGCCCCTGCCCCGGCTCTCGAGCAAGAAGTTTTTCCGCCCGGCCGACTGTATCCATTGGCGACCCGAAGATTTAACCCTCACCGAATTCACCACTTATGAATTGCACGGCCGGCCTTAGGCCCCCGTGTGGCCATAGATCAGAGGGTGCGGAATAGCAAAAAACTTGGGATCGATGTGTTGACTCGTTACGAAAACGGGTTGAAGATTAACTTTAGTGGTCACCCGGAAAACCGTGGCAAGCGTCCTTTTTAAACTGTACCATGCCATTTGCAGCCAGGGGGGGAGCGAAGAATTGCACGTCGGTGGTTCGTCTGTGTGGAAAGCCGCCCGTGTACTGATCCACCTCGGCGGCCCAAAGGATTCCCGCTGGCGCTGCGTCAGAGTGTTGGTCCATTCACCGGCCAGAGCAGCTTCACGGCTCTGGGCCCTTTACCTTCCCACGCGGAGCCCCGACCCACAGGCGCGGAACAGAAGCCCACACCCGCGGAAAGAATATCGAGTGGCCTGCGCGGAACTTCGGAACCGCGCAAGGTCGTGGCGCGCCAGACTGAGGAGTCATCGTCAACCGGGAAAGGCGCGCGCCAAACCTTTACGAAAGGAGGTCGTCGTATGAGTACCAAACGGCTGTTCATTCTGTTGGCGGTGGCCGGTGCGGCCATGATGATTGCGGGCTGCGCGTCGTACCCGACGAAGTTCGGAACCTTGCACGGCGGGCACATCACGCGCGAGCACGGCAAGCCCATGGAAGGCGGGTATTACCAGGACTTCGACCCGGACGCGGCCACCCTGGAGGTCGTCCCCGCCGAGGACACCAACCCGGTCGGCACCCAGCACGTGCTGATCGCGACGGTGAAAGACGCAGCGGGAAACCCGCTCCCGCATCGGCGTGTCGAATGGATGGTCACCGAGGGCAGCGTCGGCACCATCGTCGAGGTCGATGAAAGCGGCTGGTACAATACGCGCGGTTACAAGGTAGACAACACCTACGCGGTAAGCCACACCAATCGCGGCGACCACGTCCTGACGCGAGGGACCGCGGACCCCGACGATGACATCAAACTCCAGCCCGGCCAGACCTGGTGCGTTATCACCTCGGCGGTCGAAGGAGAAACCCACGTCGTGGCGTACGCGCCCGCGATCTTCAACTGGGAGAAGCACAAGGTCTTCGTGGTCAAGCACTGGCAGGACGCCGCCTGGAAGTGGCCCCCGGACGCGACGAACGTGATCGGCACCGACCACGACATGGCGGTCAAGGTCATGCGCCACTCGGACCAGACGCCTCTCGAGGGCTACGTGGTCAACTTCAAGGTC
>CAZGEE010000303.1:0-1146 GCA_964525035.1 uncultured Anaerolineales bacterium | reverse complement strand
CAAGGTCACCGACGGTCCGGATGCCGTGTTCGCGCCGGGCGGAAAACCGTCCGCCTCGGTCAAGACGGACGCGGAAGGCATGGCCCGGATCACCCTGAAGCAGGTGAAACCGGCCGAGGGGCAGAACACGATCGCGATGCAAATCATCCGGCCCGAGTCGGCGGCCTGCTGCAAGCCCGCCATGCACCTCGCCTCGGGCACCGTCACCAAGACGTGGGTCGGACCGCGTATCGGTATCAAGAAGACCGGTCCCGCCCGGGCGCGCCAGGGCGAGCAAATCGCGTACTCCATCGTGGTATCCAATCCCGGCAGGGCCCCAGCGACCAACGTGCGCGTCAGCGACCGGCTTCCCGACGGGCTGACCTATGTCGACAGTCGGCCCGGCGGAACCGTCGAAGGGAACACCGTAACGTGGTCCCTCGGCACCCTGGACCCTGGCGACAGCCAGACGATCACCCTGATGGCCGAGGCCGCGCGTACCGGGACGTTCGAGAACTGCGCGAGCGTCACGGCCGATCATGACCTCGAGGCGGCCGACTGTGCCACGACGATCGTCGCGGCCCCGGAACTGATGCTCGAGAAAACCGGACCGGCCGAGGTCCTCATCTGCGAGCCGATCACCTACAAGGTCACCGTGCGGAACACGGGCGACGGCCCGGCCACGGGCGTGAAGATCCACGAAGAGCTACCGGAAGGACTGGTGGCGGTTGTGAACGGCCGCGAGACCAAGGCCGTCGTCGGCAACGTCGGAACGCTGGAGCCTGGCAAGGCCGCCAACATCACGTTCCGCGCCAAGGCTCAGAAGAAGGGAACGTTCACGAACAAGGCCCTCGCCACCGGCGATCACGACCTGGGGGCCGAGGCGACTCACACGATCCGGGTGCGCCAGCCCGTGCTGGTGCTGACGAAGTCCGGCCCCGAGAAGCGTTACCTGAACCGCAACGCCACGTTCGAGATCACGGTCAAGAACACCGGCGACGGAGACGCCCGAAACACGGTGGTCAAAGACACGCTGCCGGGTGGAATGACCTTCGTCGGCGCTTCCGACGGTGGCCGGTTCGCCGACGGCAGCGTGACCTGGAACCTCGGTACGCTCGCTCCCGCAGCCTCGAAGACCGTCTCGGTGACGGGCAAGGCCACGCGGGC
>CAZGEE010000302.1:0-3442 GCA_964525035.1 uncultured Anaerolineales bacterium | reverse complement strand
GGGCGCGGGCCCGGCGCCGTCCTCGGGCGGCGCGGCCGGTCGCGCGCTCCTCGGCGCCGTCGGACGAGGTGGCGTTGGACCGATCGGGCCGGGCCGCGGCGCGCAGCGCCTCGCCGACCCGCTCGTGTTCGGCCTCGGTCAGGAAGAAGGTGACCGGGCGGTACGTCACCGGAGCGTCCTCGGGCTTTGCCGGCGCCGGGAGGGGCTTGCGCGCCAGGGCCAGGGCGCGGTCGAGCGCGCCGCGGTCCTCCGGGAGCAGTCGCGCCAGCCGGCGCACCAGCGGCTCGCCGGCTTCGCCCGTGGCCTCGGCCAGGCGGGCCAGCAGGGCCGCGCGCGAATCCGGATCGTCGCGGCCCTGCAGCCGATTCAGCGTCGCCAGGAGCACCAGGGCCTCCCGGTCGTCGACCTCCCAGACCTCGCACCGGACCGCGCGGTACCCGAGCCCACGGAGGCACTCCAGGCGGTGATGCCCGTCGAGCACCTGGTACTCGCCCGGGTCCTCGCCCAGGGGCCGGACCACCAGGGGCGGGTACCGGCCCGTCCGGCGGAGGTGGCGCCGGAGCTTCCTCCGCTGCACCTCGGTCATCCGGTTGGCGTTCATGGGGTGCGGGCGGAGCCGATCGACGGGAATCTCGCGGGTCATGACGGGGCCTCCAAGGGGGGCAATGAGACCGGGCGCCGGAAGCGCGGGCCGACGGGCGGACCTAGCCGACCGGCTCCGTCCCCGACTGCTCGGACGCCCGGTAGAGGTTCACGCGCGCCCGCTGCATGCGCCGGTACACGGTCTGGCGACTGACCCCGATGGCCCGGGCGAGCGTCCGCACGGGAACACCGTGGACGAGCACCGTTCGCAGAAGGGCCTCGTCACGCTGCAAACGTCGTTTGCTCACGGTCGGGTTCGACATCGGACACCTCCTTCTGCATCTCGACTGACCATCCTGCCACCAACCGCGGGCGCAGCGAGCCGCCGCCTTCGGGCGACGACTTTCGCACGGCAGGGCACCCTTTCCCTGGGAACCCCGGCCGGGCGTGGCTCCGGAACCATTCCGCGCCCGTCAGAATGCCGAGAACGACGAAACTTTTTCCCTTGCCGCCTTGCACGGCGGCCCGGTCCGTCGTAGAATACCTAACAGCACCCTAAATTATAGGGGCTGTGCGAGGGGAGTCAAACACTATGTTCATTTTTTTTCGAAAAAACCTTGCCCTCGCGGTCGGCTCTCCATAGCCTCATAAGGGTGCCTCGTCGCCCCGTCGGCGGCGGGCAACCATCGCGCTCACCGGGGGTTCGCCTTGGCACGGCACCGCCATCTGGAAGAGCTTCGCCGCCTGCGCCAGACCGTCGATCAACAGCTCGGCGCCGCGGGGGGCTTTGCCGCGCGACTGCGCGACCTCCGCAGACGCCGGGAGATGACCCTCGAGGCGCTCGCCCGGGCGGCCGGCATCAGCAAGGCCTACCTTTCGCAGATCGAGAACGGCCAGGTGGAGCCTCCGCGCGAGGAGAAGCTGCGGCGCCTGGAACGGGTCTTCGGCGAGCGGCCGGGCAGCCTGGTGGAGCTGGCCCACCTGGAGCGGATGCCGGAGGACGTGCGCCGGCGGCTCCTCACGCTGCGTTCGGCCTTCTCCCGGGCCGAGGAGACCGTGGAGACGTTGTTGCGCGTCTCGGAGCCTCCGGCGTCGGAGTGCGCGCCGGACGCCCCGGCCGACAACGCCGAGTCGCCCCGGGTGGTGCAAGCCCGGGTTCCGATCATCAACCGCGTGGCCGCGGGCTACCCCGCGGAGTTCACCGACCTGGGCTACCCGGCGGGCGTGGCCGACGAGTACATCGGGGCCCCGCCCGACCTGGACGACGGCAACGCCTTCGCGGTGCGCGTGGTGGGCGACTCCATGGCCCCGCGGTACCGCGAGGGCGACATCGTGCTGTTCAGTCCCGCGGCGCCGATCCGCAGCGGCGACGACTGCTACGTGCGCTTTTGCGCGGGGTGCTCGCTGGCCGAAGGCGCCACCTTCAAGCGCGTCTACTTCGACAACGAGACGACGGCCCGCCTGCAGCCGTTGAACGGGCAGTACCCGCCGACGGTGGCCCCGCTGGCGGAGATCGACGGCCTCTACAAGGCCGTGTACCGGTACGAGGCGCTGTGAGCCGACCGGCCGGCCGGACGCGCGCGGGCGCCGCGGCGGCCGAGGCCGCGGATGGCTTGCGCGCCTCGATGCGCGCCGAGCGTTGCGAACGGCTTGACAGTCGCGCGCGGTCGGTTTATAGTTCAGGTTCGTCGCGTGCGGGCCGGGCAGGGGGCGGCGCGGCGCGGGCGAAGCCTGGAGGACGGACCGATGCCGCGGATCGCCATTCTCACCAGCACGTCGCCGTTGCGGAAGACCTCGTCGCGACTGGGGGTCAGCAAGCAGCGGCTGAACCTCGACGCGTGCATGCAACTGGCCGAGAATTTCGACATGGTCGTCGTCGGCTCGACCGCCGCCGACGCCGTCTTCGAGCACATCGGCAAGAACCTCCCGCGGGCCACGCGCCGGAAGTTCCGCTTCTACCCCCGCAGCTTTTTCCTGAAGCACCGCGGGCGGGAGGAAGGCGACGACGGGCGCAACGCCGGATGGGAAACCATCCTCGCGGAGAATCGGATCGACTTCGAGCCGATCCTGACGAAGGTCAAGCACGACCGCTCCCACGAACAGGTGAAGTTCAACTGGCGCAACATGGAACAGTTCGTCACGGACCGGCAGGTCCGTTTCGTCAGCGGAAGCGAAGGCCAGCTTCTTTTCAGCAAGCCCCGCCACACGAAGGACTGACCCCGCGCGGCGCGCCGCCGACCGCGCGAGTCGCGCCCTCGGCGCCGCCGGGCGGACCGGCAAGTGATCGTCGCAAGGGGTTCGGCCGCGCGCCGGCGCCCGGGTCCGCGAAAAACCGTTTCGAGGGAGACCACGATGCCGGAAGCCATTGTGCTGTTCGATTCGCGAACCGGGAACACCCGGGCGGCCGCCGAGAGCATCGGCGAGGGCATTCGCATGGTCCCCGGGGTGGAATCCCGCCTGATGGACGGCGCGGAACTCGACGTGGACGCTTTGGCCGCGGCCGACGCGGTGGCCCTGGGCGCGCCGAACTACTTCAGCTACATGAGCGGGCGGCTGAAGACGTTCTTCGACCTGGCGCACGGCAGCGCGGCGTTCAAGGGCAAACCCTTCGCCGCCTTTTTGACTCACGGCGGAGGCGGCGGGATCTCCGGCCTGATCGAGAAGCTCGCCGAGGCCATCGGCATGAAGAAGGTCGCCGACGGCCTGGACATCATGAACGCTCCGGCGGGCGACCTGCTCAAGCAGTGCCGCCAACTCGGCCGGGCCGTGGGCCGTGCCGCCGCCAACGCCTGAACGGCCCCGGGCGCGCGAATCCCTCCGCCGGTTTCCGCCGCCGCTTCGCGCGGGAGGCCGGCGTCGC
>CAZGEE010000301.1:0-3448 GCA_964525035.1 uncultured Anaerolineales bacterium | reverse complement strand
CCATGATCGTCGACCTCGAGCGGAACGACCTCGGCCGGGTGTGCGCCTACGGCACGGTGCGCGTCACGGAGCCCCGGACGCTGGAACCGTATGCGTCGGTGCTCCACAGCGTGGCGCAGATTGAAGGGCGCCTGCACGAACGCTACGACCGCGTGGACCTGCTGAAGGCCACGTTCCCCGGCGGATCGATCACCGGGGCGCCGAAGGTCCGGGCCATGGAGATCATCGACGAGCTTGAGCCCACGTGCCGCAGCGTTTACACTGGGAGCATCGGCTACCTGGGCTTCGACGGTTCGGGCGACCTGAACATCGCGATCCGCACGCTGCTGGTGGACCGCGGGCGCGTGCATCTGCAGGTCGGCGGGGGGATCGTGGCCGACTCGACGCCCGAGGCCGAATACGACGAGACGCTGGCCAAGGCGCGAAGCCTCTTCGAGGCGCTGGACGTGATTTCCTGAAGGGATGCCATGCCTACGTTTCAAGTCTACCTGAACGGGCGGGTGCAGCCGCTGGTCGAGGCGCGCATCCCGGTTATGGACGCCGGCTTGCTTCTCGGGGCGGGGCTGTTCGAGACGTTACGGGCGTACGACCGGTTCGTGTTCCGGCTCGATGACCACCTGGACCGGCTGCTGGCCTCGGCCCGGGCGCTGGAGGTGCCGGTGGCGGAGTCGCGGGAGGAGATCGCGGCGGCCCTGGCCTGCACGATCCGAGAGAATGAACTGGAGGACGCCCGGTGCCGGATCACCCTGAGCCGGGGCCCGCTGCCGAACGAGCATCTGGCCGAGAAGCCGCGCCCGACGTGCCTGATCGTCGCCGACCGCATGACGCCGTACCCCCAGGAGCTTTACGACGGCGGGATGACCGTGACCATCAGCGAGGCGCGCGTGAACGAGAAGGATCCGGCCTGCGGTCACAAGACCGTCAATTACCTGTCCAACCTGCTGGTGCTGCGCGACGCGCACGCGAAGGGCGCCCAGGAGGCACTGCGGTTCAACGGGCCGGGCCGGCTGGTGGGCGGATGCATCAGCAACGTCTTCACCGTTCGCGACGGCAAGCTCACGACGCCCCCGACGAGCGAGGGGTGTCTGCCGGGGGTCACCCGCAAGGTGGTGCTGGAACTGGCCGCCCGGGAGGGCGTCGAAACGATCGAGGAGCCGATCGATCCGCAGGGCCTGCTCGAGGTGGACGAGATGTTCCTGACGAACTCGATCATGGAGGTGATGCCGGTCTGCCGCGTCGAGCGCCACGAGCTGGCCGGCGGCGAACCGGGCCCGATGACCCGCCGGCTCATGGTTCTGTACAAGAAGCAGATCGAGAAGGAAGAGGCCGAGGCCGCCGGGTAGCCGGTCGCGCAGTCCGATCGCCACGGACCGACCGTCGCGGGGTCGGCGAACTCAGCCCGGCAGAGCGGCCGGGTCGAAGCCCCAGTCGAGATAGCCCTGCCTGACGGTGGCGAGATACTCGGGATCCGGTGGGGCAAAGGGATGGCTGGGCTTCATCCGGTAGGTCATCGCGCGGACCATCTCACCGGTGTCGGTTTCCACGTCCACGGTGATGTGCTGATAAAGGCGGGGACAGTCCTCGTAGTCGTCCAGCCACTTCAGGTCGCCGGCCCCGAGCCGGTAGAGCGCCCCGGGCACCCGCTTTCCCTCCGCGGGCAGAATGTCGCACCAGAAACGGAACACCAGCCGGTAGCCTTCGAGCACGGCGCGCTCGAGCGGGGTCGAGTCCGGGCACCAGAGCCCCATGTGGTTGCGATTCAGGTTGGCCCCGTAGGCGAAGTAGATCGCGGTATCGTCTTCCATGGTGCGGCCGTCTCGGACGCCCCCGCGTCTCGGCGGGCGCGGCTCATTCCTCCAGGCGGACCAGGTCTTCGTAGCTTTCGCGCTTGCGGATAAGGCGGAACGAGTCGAACTCGACGAGCACCTCGGCGGGCCTCGGCTGCGAGTTGTAGTTCGAGGCCATCGACATGCCGTACGCCCCCGCGCTGAACACGGCCACCAGGTCGCCGCGCTTCAGCGGAGGCAGCGGACGGCCCCTGGCCAGGAAGTCGCTCGACTCGCAGATCGGCCCGACGACGTCGCACGGCTGAAGGCCTTCCAGGCCGGGGTCGGCCATGCGATCGGCCGGCTGCATCGCCTCCCCGGGGTCCACCGGCCAGACGAAGTGGAACGCGTCGTAGAGGGGCGGGCGCAGCAAGTGGTGCATCCCCGTGTCCAGGATCGCGAAGCGGCGGTCGCCGCCGGTCTTCAGGTACTGTGTCCGGCCGACCAGGATGCCGGCGTTGCCGCTGATGAACCGTCCCGGCTCCAGCACGATCGAAAGGTCTTTGCCTTCGAGCAGCGGCACCATGGCTTCGGCATAGTCCTCGATCAGCGTGAAGTGCCCGCTCTCGTAGCACGCGGCGTAGCCCCCGCCCACATCGAGGGTCTCCACGGCAATGCCCTGCTCGCGCAAGCGGTCCACGAGGGGCAACACCTTGCCGACCGCCTCCACGTAGGCCTCCGGCTCGTAGATCGGCGAGCCGATGTGCAGGTGCAGCCCCACCAGCCGCGCCGCCGGCGCCGGGTGGTAGGTGCGGAAGAACTCCTCGGCCTGCTCCAACGGCACCCCGAACTTCGACTCTTTCTTCCCCGTGGCCGTGTGCTGGTGCGTGTTCGGTTCGAGGTCGGGATTGACGCGCAGTGCGCACCGGGGCCGCTTGCCCATCTCGCGCGCCAGGTGATCGATGGTTTTGAATTCCTCCTCGCTCTCGACGTTGAACATCAGGATGCCCTCGTCGAGGGCGTAGCGGATTTCGCTCTCGGTTTTTCCCACGCCCGCGTAGAAGCAGCGGTCGGCCCGGCCGCCGGCCCGCAGCGCCCGGAACAACTCGCCCCCGGAGACCACGTCGAAGCCCGCCCCGAGCTCAGCCAAAATATGAAGAATGGCGAGGTTCGAGCAGCTCTTCACCGAGTAGCAGATCGTCGGGTCCAGGGAGCGGAACGCGTGGGCCACCTTGTCGTAATGCTCGCGAAACGTCCGTTCGCTGTAGATGTAGACCGGCGTGCCGACCTCGGCCGCAATGTCGGCCACGGGAACGTTTTCTGCAAACAGTCGGCCGCCGCGGTATTCGAAGTAATCCATCGAGCCGACCTCCTACGACAGGATCCTCTTCCAGCGGCGAATCTCCCGGCGCACAGGGGTCCGCCCGCTGGAGCCGAGGCTCCGGTATCGTTTGACGACGTTCTCGGCGCCCAGCACGCCGCGCACGTCCTCGCCGATGCGCTCGCTGAAGCCCCGCAGCATCTCCAGCGAGGCGTCGGCCAGCGCGAGATTTTTCTTCGAGCACGCCGCGACGATCCGGCCGACCGTCTCGTGGGCCTCGCGGAACGCCACCCCACGCTCCACCAGGTACTCCGCCAGGGCCGTGGCGTCCGGGTAGCCGCGCTCCAGCGCCGCGGCCATG
>CAZGEE010000300.1:0-3449 GCA_964525035.1 uncultured Anaerolineales bacterium | reverse complement strand
GGTTGCGGCATCCTCCAACCGTCCGCGGCGGCGCAGACGTTCCGCCCGGACAACGTGGTGCCCCGCGGCGTTGACCGCCGCCCGCTGCTGGCCGTGATAAGCCTGCAGCATCCCGGCCACCTGGTGGACATCCAGCGCCTTATGTGCCCAGCGAGCGAGTTTTCGGGTCCGGCGGACCGCGCCAATGGCATCGGCCGCCCGCCGGATCACTCCATCGGCCCACGGTGTTTCGCGATAGGTGAGGAAGAGCAGGGGATCAGTGGTGGTGAACTCGTGCGAGTCGAGGTGGTAGGTCCGTCGGCCCGTCTGCTTCGAGCGCTTCGTTTCCTCGGCATAGCGTTCGCCAAATGGATCGCACGAGAGAAGCCGCCAGGATTTCTCGACCGCCGAGGCGGCTTCCGGCCCGTGCAGGTGCGAGGCAATAACGCGCGGACCGTCCTCCGGTGAGACGGCTTGTGGGTTCCACGCATACTGGGCGCTGGCCATGACGCCGGGCCAGGTCACAAGCAGGTTTGTGGACCGCATCTCCCACAGCGTGGTCATCTCTCCGAGGGCTGCGGCTTCGTGTCCCCGCCGGATGAAGTTCGGCACGTTGTCGGTCATCTGCATGATCGGCGGGAAGTAGACCTCGGCCGACCGGCCGGCCGCCGGCGCCACCATCACCGGGAAGCCTTTCTCGCGGAACCAGTCGGGTGCTTTGCGCCGACGCTTCGCCATCGAGCCATAATCCCAGTCCGCCACGATGATGTCGCGCGGGAGCCCCCGGAGGATCTCTGGGTGCTCCAACAGCATGTCGCCCCAGACCATCATCTGTTTGCCCCACCGCGCCAGCAGGTCGTGGAGGAACACCAGGTGCTCGGTGAACTGCCGGAGGCTGTCGCGGAGATAACTCTTCGGCGACCCCGGCGGTCCGGCCAGCAGGGGCGACTCGTCGCAGTTGACGTGGAAGAACCGCCCGGAGTAAAGCGGAAGGATCTCCTCGTAAAGTTCCCTGAGCAGCCGGCGCGTGCCGGGATGACGCAGCGAAAGCTGGTAAATGGCCCCGGCCTCGCGCAGGTGCGCGATCTCCTCGTGCTTCAGGAGCCCTTCGCAGTGCCCCAGGGAGGCGAAGGCGGGGACGAACTCCACGTGGTTGCACGCGGCCGTCTCGGCCAGCTGCCGAAGATCCTCTGGAGCGTAGCCGAGCGGGTGCGAAAGCTCAGGGTGCGACGTCCAGCGGAATTTGTCCTCGAAGTAGAGCACGAACATGTTCTTCTTGTAGTGGGCGACCCGGTCGATGAATTCAGCGAGGTAGTCCGTCCGCTCCACCTGCCGGGCCACGTCCACCATCACCGCGCGGTGCTGCATCGCCGGCCAATCACGAACCGTCATACCCGGCAACGCACGGCCCCCGCGGCGCCGCAGGCGAAGGAGTTGGATAAATGTTTGTACCGCGTAGAAGAGCCCTGCCGAGGTATTGGCGGCGAGCAGGACCCCGCGACCGTCGACGCGGAGCGCATAGCCCTCGGGATTGTCCGGCACGAAGTCCAGGGGTATGTCGAACGCCGGATCCCGGCCCAGGAAGAGCACGTGGCGGTTGACGTACCGCGGAGTCGGCACGCTGCGCGGCTTCGCCCCCATGGCTTCCCCGAGCCGGTCCACGAGCAGCCGGGCACTCGCCGGGTCGTTGCGTTCCGCCCCGACAGGATGGTAGAGGCGCGTTTGACGGTCCACGCGGAAGCCCGCTCCTTCGAACCGGCACTCGCGCGGCGTTGGAATGATCTCGGCAAGCAGTGGATTGCCCATAAGCCCTTTCCCAGGTGCCGTCCCATGCTCCAGACCCCGTTCGCCACAGGCGCGGATCGTTTCGAGGCTCACTCGACGACAGGTGTCGCCGGTTTCGGTTCCGGCGGCCGCCGTTTCTCGAGCGCCTCCTTGAGCATGCGTCCATAGTCCGCGTGGGGACGTTTCCAGCCGACGCCGCGGCGCTTCTTCAGGAGGTAGTCCGGCACTCCGCTGATACCGCCCCAGCCGGTCGCGACTTTCTCCGTCTGCTTCCGCAGGAGTTCCATGACCTGCTTGTTGTACGGAGCGAGACCGCCCAGAACCGTGCACTTGTCGTACTTGGGGTTGAACCAGCCCAGCGGGCGGTATTGCGGGTCCTCTTCGTCGCCGTTCCAGATCCGGTGAAGGAAGGTCCATACGTGTTTCTCGACGTCGCGTCGGTCGAACACCAGCCCGTGTTCGTAGGCGTCGGCCATGAAATTCGTGTCGCTCGATGCGTAGCCGCGATGCTCCAGGCTGGTCCAGTGTTTGCTCTGACCTTTCTCGTCAAAGTCCCAGCGCCCGGCGGCGTCCCAGTAGTGCCAGATGTATCCCTCGCCGCCGACCTTGAGGAATTTGCGCCAGCGCCGCGCAAGCTTCCGGGCCTTCTCCAGGTACAGAATCCTCCGCTCCGCGCTCGGGGTGACCCGCGCCGCCACCAGGAGCATGGAGCCGAGGTGAGCGTTCTTGTTGTGGGGCAGCGAGATGCCCTCGGTATAGGTCCCGCAGTCCATGTGCGTCTCTTTCCACCGCCCGGCCTGGTCCCACTTCAGGATCATCTCCGGGTCGATTGTTTTCAGGTACTCGGCCGCCTTCTTCCTGTAGGCCTCCGGGACCTTCGGATCGGTCTGGGCCAGTTCCACGAACTCCAGGATCGGTTCCAGCACGAGGGCCTCGCCCGTGATCGAATGGCCCCAGCCCGGGAACGCCTTCTCCGTCTTGGCATCCGGAATCGGCTCGACCTTCAGGCGGTCCATCAGGACGTCCACCTGCTGCGTCAGGTGCTTGAGCCAACGCTCCTTGTGGCTGACGGCGTACCCCCTGACCAGACCGCGGAGCATCGGCGACGCATGCCAACCGATGCTCTCGTTCCACTTCGTCTTGTGGGCGTCCCAGCCGTCGAGGTGGTTCTGCATGGTCTCGGCCCACCGGTTGTAGAGCTGTTGGCCTGTGTTGTCCTGTGCCCATGCCTGTTGGTGTGCGAGGCAAAGGCCCACGGCAAGTGCCCACACCACCGTCCATCGCAGAATCATGTGTTGGCCCTCCTTCCCAAGGCAGTCCCGTAAACATCATCCGACTCGGTTCCGGGAAGCTAAACGCTGTCGCGAGCATTTCGGATCGGACGAACCGGTTTGACCGGCGGTTGATTATCGCAAGCGAATCTGGTACAAGGTGCCGCCTGGCAACGGAGTACACGGCGTCCGAAGCAGCCCCTCGGGGCTCGTGTGGCGAACACGATGGGGGAATTCGGTGACCAGACCTGAACGACTCCTGCTGAGCGGGAACGAGGCGGTGGCCCTTGCGGCCCGCGACTCGACCGTCTCTCTCGGAACGGGATATCCCGGCACACCCTCCACGGAGATTCTCGAGAGTTTCTCGAAGGTGGGTGGCAAGGCCCAGTGGGCGCCGAACGAGAAAGTGGCCTT
>CAZGEE010000299.1:0-3459 GCA_964525035.1 uncultured Anaerolineales bacterium | reverse complement strand
CCTCGGCCGAGTCGCCGAACAGGCTCTCCAGCCGCGCCGCGCCGCGCTCGCCCTCGGCCGCCAATTCGGGCGTGGCGGCGTCCCTCCGGACCTCGGGGTCGCCCTCGAGGAGCTTCACCGCCACCCACCGAGGCAGGAACTTCGCGGGGACGGAGGCCTCGGCCTCGATGAGCCGCTCCAGCCGGTCCACCTCCTCGTCGATCTCGCGCCCGTAGTGAATGCTCACCGCGGGCCGCTTCCGGCGTCCCGTCGCGACCTCCGCCACGGCGTCGAGCAACTCCTCGGTGCCGCGCCCCTTGTGCCCCACCGTCGGGACGATCGGCGCGCCGAAGAACCGCGAGAGCATCTCCAGGTCGAACTCCGTCCCGCGGGCCCGGGCCACGTCGCTCATGTTCAGCGCCAGCACCAGCGGAACGCCCACCTCGATCAGTTGCGTCGCCAGGTAAAGGTTCCGCTCCAGGTTCGAGGCGTCGAGGATGTCGACCACCACGTCGGGCTTCTGGTCCAGAAGGACCCGGCGGGCGACCAGTTCCTCGATCGAGTAGGCGCTGAGGGCGTAGGTGCCCGGCAGGTCGACGATCCGCATGGAGAGCCCGGCGTGCCGGCGCCGGCCCTCCTTCTTCTCGACCGTGACCCCGGGATAGTTCGCCACGTGCTGCCGGGCGCCCGTGAGATTGTTGAACAGGGTCGTCTTGCCGGAATTGGGGTTCCCGGCCAGGGCGATCGTAATCGGTTCACTCATGAGACTTCGCTCCCGCCGACCGGGGGACTCCGCCCGACTTAGGCCAGCCTAACTTTATACCCCGCCGCACGCCGGTTGTCAACCGGAACACCGCGGATCGCCCCGGCATTCCGCACCATGCCGTGGTGGCGACCGCTTTTTTCTGTTGACCCAGGCATCGGGAGGGTACAATCCTGCCCGGAGGCGGCGGACCTCGCCCGGTCGCGGCACACATCTCACGAAAGGAGCGGAACCATGCACGGACCCACTTACGGGGGGCCGGACGGTGCGGCAATGGCCGGCGGACTCATCGCGTTCTTCATCTGGCTCGTCTTCGTCCTGGTGATGGTCGCGGTCGGCGTCCTGCCCTACTTCTTCATCTTCAGGAAGGCCGGGTGGCACTGGGCCATGGGCTTCCTGATGCTTCTGCCGCTGGTCAACCTCGTGATGCTCTACGTGCTGGCCTTCGCCCGGTGGCCGATCGAGGATCGGTTCCCCTCGGCCGGCAGCGGTACCGCCCCCAGCAGCGTGGGGCCGGCTCCGCAACCTCCCGGCCCGCCGCCCGGACAACCGTAGCCGCGCGCGGGTGCCACGGCCACGCTCGTCGGAGCGAAGCGGAGATCCTCGGCGAAGCCGGGACCGTGGCCGTGTGCCCTTCGAAGCCGTGGGAGCTCGAACTCGACCTCCGAAAACCCGCGCTCTTATCGCAGGCTTGCTCGCACCTTATAATAGGCTCCGCCAGAGGTAGGGTGGCTGCTTACCCTTCGGCGTGGCTCAGGGTCGTGAGCCTGTCGAACGGCAGCCACCGTTTTTGAAATCCGCGTGGCTGTCATTCGACGAGCCCATGCCCCCAGCCTTAGCCGGGGGTGCCATGCTTCTCGCTTTCCGGAGAAGCATGCGGACCGCACAACACCTACCGGGCTTTACCCTGTCTCCGCGTCGCCGCCCGCGCTTGTCGCAGCAAAGCATGGTGCCCGCGGCCTTAGCAAACGACCGCAGCCGTCTTATAATGAAACAGGTAAAGAACCTCCGCGCGCGGAATAACGAACGAGGTCCCCCTTCCATGCCTGCCGAGCGACAACCCAGCCTCTTCGCCGGCGCCGGCACGGACGACTCGGACGTTCCCTGCGCGAACGTCGACGGCGCCGCGGTCCGCGAGGTCCGCTGCAGGAGCCTGCTCAACCGCTCGCGCATCGGCGCCTACTCGTTCAATGCCTACACCGGCTGCGCGCACGGCTGCGTCTACTGTTACGCCCGCTACATGCAGCGGTTCCACCCGCACGCCGAGCCCTGGGGCCGGTTCGTCGACGTGAAGGTCAACGCCGCGGAGGTGCTGTCCCGGCAGGTCCGCCGCCTGGAGCCCGGGCCGGTCTTCACGTGCAGTGCGTGCGACGGGTGGCAGCCGCTGGAGCGCCGCTACCGGCTCACCCGCCGGTGCTGCGAACTGCTGCTCGAGGCGGGCTTCCGGCTCCACGTCCTGACCAAAAGCGAGCTGGCCCTGCGGGACCTCGACCTGTTCACCGGCGCCGACGTGCGCCTGAGCGTCACCCTCACGACGCCCGAGGAGTCCACGGCCCGGCTCTGGGAACCGCGGGCCTCGACCGTGGCGGGTCGCGTGCGGGTGCTCCGGGAGGCCCGGGAGGCGGGCCTGGAGACCGGCGTGATGCTCGGCCCGCTGCTTCCGGGTCTGGGCGACACGCCGGAGGCCCTTCGCCGCCTCTTCGCCCTCGCGGCCGAGGCCGGGGCCGGCCGCATCTGCACCGACGCTCTGAACCCACGGCCGCGCGTCTGGCCCTCGGTGAGCCAATTACTCCGACGCAGCTACCCGGACCTCTTCCGGCGATACCAGCGGATTCTGTTCGACCGCGAAGAGCGCCGGCGCTACCAGGGGGAACTGGCGCGCCGGGTTCACCACGCCGCGGCGGAAGCCGGCGTGGCCGACCGGCTGACCTGAGGGGCGCGCCGCCGCATCGCTCTCGGAGGTGGGTGCCGACGGTTTCCGCTTGCGGGCGCGGCCGCACGTGCTTGTGCGAGTGAGAAGGCAGCCGCGCGCTTCGCGCAAGAAGAGGGCCGCGAGCACGTACGCCGCGGCCCCGCGTGGTCGAAAGGATGGCCCGGATTACTCCCCGCCCGTCGGCGGGGCGCCCTGGCCCTCCATCGCTTTTTGCATCATCTCGCCCATGGCCTTGCCGAGCTCCTGCACCTTCGGGTTCTTCGCCATGGTCTCGCCGAACTTCTGCATGAATTCCTGCCGGCTCAGCGTCCCGATCTCCAGCTCCATCTGCTCCATGACCTCCACGATGCCCTCGGTGCCCGCGGTCATGGCGGAGAGAATCTCCGGCGACATCTGGCTCATCTGCCGGACGTCTTCCTCGGGCATGGTCATGACCCACTCGCCGTCCTTCTTCTCCAGGATCAGCGGCTGCGCCTCGTCCGGGTGGGTCACCTTCGCGCGGCCGTCCCCGGTGATCTCGATCGAGGCCTCGTCGAACTGCTGGGCCACGTCTTCCAGCCCCTTGGCCGGGTTCGGCGCCTGGCCCTGGCCGAGGACCGATTCCGCGGCCCCTTCCCCGTAGGCCTCGTTCAACTTGGCGGCGAACCGTTCCCGAGCCTCCGCCGCCTTCAGGCCGGCGTGCATCATGTCCGCGAGTTCCTCGGGGAACGCGACCCGCCCCATCGCCGCCTGGAAGTCGCCATCCTCCAGGTCTTCGGTGAAGGCGTCCAGCGCGGCCCGCACC
>CAZGEE010000298.1:0-3464 GCA_964525035.1 uncultured Anaerolineales bacterium | reverse complement strand
GAACGAGTCCCAGATCGCCACGGGCGAGACGGCCGACGTGGACCTGGGCGTGGGCGAACACACCATCGTGCTGGAGGTGACCGACAATGACGGCGGAACCGGGGACGACACGGTCGTTATCACCGTCAGCGACAACCATCCGCCCGTGGCCGACGCCGGGACGGACCAGGTGCCCGTCGAGGACACCGACGACAACGGCTCCGAGACGGTGACGCTGGACGGTTCCGGCTCGTCGGACTCGGACGGCTCGATCGCCAGTTACGTTTGGAAGGATTCCGACGGGACACAATTGGCCACGGGCGAGACGGCGAGCGTGAGCCTCTCGACCGGCATCAACGACGTTTCGCTGATCGTCACGGACGATGACGGGGACACCGACCGCGATGTGGTGCGCGTCTGGATCATTCCGGCGGTGGACTACTACGTGGACGGCGACACGGGCGACGACGGCGGAACCGGGGCCGAGAACGACCCCTGGGCGACGATCGATCACGCGGTGGACAGTGCCTCGGCGGGCGACGTGATTCTGGTCCGCGGCGGCATCTACCGCGAACACGTCAGCCCGGCGGTCAGCGGGTCCTCGGGCAGCCCGATCACGCTGCTCGGCAAGCCCGGCGAACGCGTGATCGTCTCGGGCGCCGACGAGATCACCGGCTGGACCCAGTGCACCAGCGAGATCGCCAAGGGCAACCCCAACTACGCCAGCATGTACTACGCGGACATCGCCTGGGCGCCCACGCGGCTGGCTCAGGACGAGTACGACCTGGACATCGCGCGGAAGCCGCAGCCCGGCTGGTACGTCTGCACGGGCGGGACCAGTACCACGCTGGTGGACACCAATAACCTGACCGAGTCGGACGATTACTGGAACGGGGCGACGGTCTTCCTGTGGGACGTCAGCACCACAACCCAGGCCGCCCGGACGGTCACCGACTATGACCAGTCGACGCACACCCTGACGGTGGACAGTTCGTGGAACACCCCGGAGGCCGGCGTTGATCGGTACATCCTGAGGAACAAGGTGGAGCTGATCGACGAGCAGGGCGAGTGGGCGGTCGAGGACATCGGCGGCGGAAGCTACCGCGTGTTCTGCTGGGCCGACGGCGGCGGCGACCCCGACCAGTACATGATGGAGGGGAGTCGGCGAGACCGGTTCGTCGTGGAGCTGGGCACCCGGAGCTACTGGATCATCGACAATCTGGAGATCCGTCACGGGACCGCCTACGGCATCGGGTCGTGGAACTCCGGCGGCGCCGGGCACAACACGATCCGGAACTGCATCGTGCGGCACAACGATAGCAGCGGGATCGACGGACGATGCAACCCCTACGGGCATTACCACCACAACCTGGTGATCTGCAACGGTGGCGTCGGGATGAGCAACGGCGGCATGTCCAACGTGACGATGGAATACAACGAGGTCGGATGGAACGAGGTCGACGGCGTGCGGCCCATCGGCCCCAACGACGGGGTGAACTGGGCCGAGTACGTGACGGTGAAGGGCAATTACATCCACGATCACAGCATCTGGAGCCACGCCGACAACTGCCAGAGCTACGGCCAGATCCGGTACCTCGACATCGAGGACAACTTCGCCATCAATGCGGTCCAGGGCTTCATGATGGAGGGGACCGAGGACGCTACGTACACGAACAACATCTTCCTCGGCGCCTCGGCCTACCAGATCATCCTGGGCCACGAGAACACGTTCGACACCGCGTTCTACAACAACACGCTGGCCTTTGCCAACTGGGGCCTGGTCAACCACTCCGGCGACGGGTACACCTACCAGGACAACGTGCTCGTCCTTGGCCACGCCGGCACCGTCTGGGGGGCCGACTCCACCGACACCTACACGAGCGACTACAACTGCTTCTGGCAGGGCGAGGGCATCACCGATTGCCCGGTCAACTGGCCCAACTGCAGCACGTTCGCCGAGTACCAGTCCGCCAGCGGGGAGGACGCCAACAGTTACCACGCCGACCCGCTCCTGACCAACGTGCCGGCCTGGTTCTGCGAGCTGGAATCCCATCGCCAGGACGAGTTCACCTCGACGAAGGTGTACATCGACACGGCCGACGCCTCGATGTTCGAAGTGAACGACCACATCGAGATCGACTGGGACGGCGTGGTGCGGACGGTCACGTCGGTGGGTTCGGACTATCTGGAGTTCACGCCGGGTGACGACAAGATCGCCTTCAAGGCGGACAAGGTCGCCAACTGGGAGGAGTCGACGAACTACAATCTGGACCTGAGCCTGAAGTCCGGGAGTCCGGCCGCCGGCAGCGCCTCCGACAGCGGCGACATGGGGGCGAGCATCAGCGCCGAGGACTACATCAACGGCGACTTTAACGGCGACGGAGAGCGGGACATTCCCGCCTGGCCGCCGCAGAACTGACGGGTCAGAACGCATTTGGAGACAGGCAGGCGGCGGTCTCGAGCGAAGGCTCGGGGCCGCCGTCTGCTCGTCCGGACCCGTTGGCTCCTGATCCAAGACGCGCGTTGTCTTGACCTGGTCCGGCGCTCGTACGAGAGCGATGGGGACGGGCCCCTTTTCCTTTAGTGTTCCCGTCACTGAAGATCCCATGCGACGCCGGCGCAACCGGCCACAGGGCGACACCGAGGTTTCCCCCTTCCCGAAAAAAGCGACCTCTTCCCGGTGCTTGAGGGTTTAAGCTCTGCAAAGCGGGTTTCGTGTGGGGAAGGTCGGTGGCGCAGCGGCCGGGGAAACCGGGCGGGCGAGGTCGCCGAGAACAGGAGAAAATGAATGACCAGAACGTGCAGTGTGGTGATGGTGATCGTGGCGACGGTGATGCTGGTGGCTCCGGTGGCCCGGGGGATCGTTCACCCTCACTTTACACCCGTGGATCTCGTGAAGCAGTCCGACGCCATCCTGCTCGTCGAGTTCACGAAGGTCGACGAGGAAGGCGTGGCCACGGTGGCGGTGAAAGAGGTGCTGAAGGGCGATTTCGAGCGCAAGGAGCTCGAGGTCGGCCTCTATGGCGGCATTGCGAAAACGCACGGCGAGCAGGCTAAGCGGCTGATCGATCAGGGGCAGAAGCAGGGGCTGATGTTCATCGGCATGTTCGCCGTCAGGGAGGATGGCGGAGGTCCGCCCACGGACGAGGCGCGAGCTTTCCTTCACCTGGGTGGGCCGTGGAACACCTCGCAGGACCCCCAGTGGCGAATCCTCCTACGCTACAAGCCCGGCATCTGGGACCTGACCAAGGGAGACAGCTACCTGCTCGGGACGTGGAACGGGAGCACGGATTTGCTCCTGCGGTGCGTGCGCTACATCCAGAACGACCCGGACGCCGACGTCCCCGTGCACTCGGGCGCGGCC
Source organism: uncultured Anaerolineales bacterium (assembly GCA_964525035.1). Classification (GTDB taxonomy): domain Bacteria; phylum Planctomycetota; class Phycisphaerae; order FEN-1346; family JAACEH01; genus CAZGEE01. Next base: position 121 of record CAZGEE010000298.1, on the reverse strand, counting down.
TGGGCCCGGAAGGTCCACGTCGCAACCGTCGGGACGAACGTCGCCGCGGTCCGTCCCGTTCGGCTGGACGACGAGCCGGGCTCGGGGCTCTACGTGGCCTCGGCCGATGGCGACAAGCTCT
>CAZGEE010000297.1:0-3475 GCA_964525035.1 uncultured Anaerolineales bacterium | reverse complement strand
GTGGCCCACATTAGCTTCGCCGACCCCTTCTGCTCCGATCTGCCCGAGCACATCGCCGCCGCGGGCCGGGAGCTGGAGCTCCCCTTGCGTCTGGGCGGCACGTACGTGTGCATGGAAGGGCCGCAGTTCTCGACCCGGGCCGAGTCGCACATGCACCGGCAATGGGGGGCCGACCTGATCGGGATGACCTGCATGCCCGAGGCCAAGCTTGCCCGCGAGGCCGAGATCTGCTACGCCGTGGTCGCCATGGTGACGGACTACGACTGCTGGCGCCCGCACGATCCGAACGTGGACGAGCAGACGTTGCTTTCGGAGATCGTCGGGAACCTGAACAGCGCCACTGCCAACGCCATCGCGTTGATCCGGGCCGCAGCGGGCCGCATCGCGGACCTCGATCCGGGCTGCCCTTGCCGCGACGCGCTGAAGATGGCCATCTGGAGCGATCGGAAGCGGATTCAGCCGGAGGCCGTCGAGAAGCTCGGGCCCATCGTGGACCGGTATTTCGAGGATTGACCAGCCGGGGTTCAGTCAGGCGAGAGCTCGTTGACCTCGACCTGCGGGAGCAGGCTGTCGGCCTCGGCGACGTCCAGCTCGCCCGTGCGCAGGTGGAAACATGCGCTCGTTCCGGCCGCCACGGCCCGCTGGAGGCATTCCGGCATACCCAGGCCACGCGCCCGCGCTGCCAGGAAACCGGCCAGCAACGCGTCGCCGGATCCAACGGTATTGGTGACCCGCTTCGGCAACTCGCGGACGCGGGCGTGCCGGATGCTCGAACTCTCCACCAGGTAGGCCCCGTCCTCGCCGGCGCTGACGAGCACGATCTCGGCGGCGTCGCGCAGGCTCCAGGCGGCCCGGACGACGGCCTCCGGCGTATCGGTCGGAAGGCCGGTCAACTCGGCCAGTTCCGCCCGGTTGGGCTTGACGAGCCAGACGGGAAGCTTGCGGACGGCATCGAGGGCCCCCTGGCTCGAATCGAAGACGACTCGGGCTTTCTTGTCCGTGACCGTCTTCAGGATGTCATGGAGCTTCTCGGGGGAAATCCCCGGGGGCAGGCTCCCGGCAAAGACCATCCACACCCCGGGCTTCGCCAGGATTTTCAATTTCTTCGTCAGCCGCTCCTGGTCCTCCTCGGAGATGGCTTCGCCGGGCACGCGGATGTGGGTTTCCCCGCTTACCTCCGGGTCCACGAGGGTGATGCTCTCACGGGTGGCGCTGGCCACGCCAAAAAGCTGCGATCGGACGATCTTCGAGTCGAAGCTGCTCTCGAACATGGCCCGCTCGCCCTCGCCGATGAACCCGGTCAGGATACAGCCCCGGCCGAGGTTCTGGAGCAGTCGGGCCACGTTGACCGCCTTCCCGGCGGGCTGGCGAGAAAGCAGGCGCCCCTGGAGATGCTCCCCGAGGGTCAGCCCCGGCACCTCGAGCGTGCGATCCACAGCCGGATTGAGCGCCACGCAGACGATCTGGGGTTCCGGGGACTCTTTGGCCATCGACTTTCCCCCGTCCTGGAGCTCTCGATTCCGCACGGCTACCGGGCGTCGAACTCGTCTCCTCGGAACGTCGCCCCGAGGTAGACGTGCCGGACCTCCGGATCATTGATCAGTTCCTGGCTGGTGCCGTGGCGGAAGACCTGACCCTCGTTGACGATGTAGGCCCGGTCGACGATTCCGAGCGTGGCATGGACGTTGTGGTCTGTCAGCAGGACGCCGATGCCACGCTGCTTCAGGTTCTTGATGAAGCCCTGGATGTCGAAAATGGCGATCGGGTCCACCCCGGTGAACGGCTCATCGAGAAGCATCAGTGACGGGCGTGTGACCAAGGCCCGGGCGATCTCCAGACGCCGTCGCTCGCCCCCCGAGAGGGTCCGGGCCAGTTGCTTTCGCAACCGGGCCAGGCCGAAGTCCTCCATCAGTTCCTCGGCGATGCTGACCCGCTCGGACTTCGAGAGGTGCATCGTCTCGAGGATCGCCATCAGGTTGTCTTCGACCGTGAGACGGGTGAAGATGCTCGGTTCCTGGCACAGGTACCCCATGCCGCGGCGAGCCCGCTTGTACATGGGCAGCTTGCCCACGTCGTCGTCCTCGAAGACCACGGTCCCCGCGTCGCACGGGATCATTCCCACGGTCATCTTGAAGGTGGTGGTTTTGCCGGCCCCGTTCTTGCCCAGAAGGCCCACGACCTCGGCCTGGTTGACCGTAAACGAGACGTCGTCGACGACCCGGCGTCCGCCGTAGCTCTTCACAAGCCCGTGTACGTTCAGGAGTTCCAAGATCACGCCTCCCGCTGTGTGGATAAGTTGTGCAAAAACCCGGAACACGCTGGAATCCGCCGGTTTTCCCGGCCCGATGTTTTCAGGCCGGGGGCAATTCCTGTTAAGCGAACAGCACCCTCCCCCGCGCCCCTTTGAACTCATAAGTACTTGCGATTCAAGCAGTTAGGCTCGTGGCCCCCGTTGAGGCCCTTTCGATCTTGGCCTCACCGCAGCCTTGTCGAGTCAAACGGCCGGTCGCCTCGCATTTGACTCCGGTGAGACACGTTGCCGTCTGCCCTTTTGTGGATAACCCCCATCACCGGATCAGACGAAACTCCGTGATATCCGGGATGATACGGAGGGGAATCCCGTATCGCGGCCCCGCGGCCGGCCAATAAACGAAGAACGCTTTCCCCACGAGATTCTCCCTCGGTACCACCGGCTCGGGCTGGTGGGTCGCCTCATTCCGCCACAAGCGGCTGTCCAGTGAACGTGGGCTGTTGTCCCCCAGCGCGAAGAACTGATCTTCGCCCAACTCCAGAGGCTCACCGATCGCGCTGCCCCGAAACCCGTCGTTGGAGGGTGCCGGCGCCGTGTAGTATATATCACGGTTCACCTGAAGCCGATTCACCGTCAAGGGTACTCCGCGCACACCGAGGCTGAGGCGGGTCGCCTCGCCGGGCGGTTCCGCCCAACCTCGCCGCGGCAGCGGAGCTGCATAGGCCATGTCGTCGGCCTCGTTGAGCGTCCCGTCCCCGTTCAAGTCCAGGATGCGTTCGCCGTCGACCTTGAGCATCAGCTTGCGGTCCACGTGGGTTGCCTCGATCCGGACCTCTTGGCCCGGCCCAAGGGGACTGACCGTCCCCTTGGCCAACACCTCTCCGTTGCGAAGGATCCGTGCGGCCCCTGCCGTCTTCCCGGCCGGCACGATGAACCGGAACGTGTCGGCATACGCTCCGAGCCGCACTTCGACCACGCCGCGGCCCTCCCCCGGCACCACGTCCGCCACCAGTTCGAAGTCGGTCACGATCCGGTGGTTATCCAGGCGCGGACCGCCCATCCGGGCGTCGTAGGCGTAGAAATCACGGATCGGGGCCGGCTCCCCCCCGACCCCCATGTGATGGTACCGCAGATAGCACGTAGCCCCGCCGTCCGGCTCAAACCGATAGGGAAGCGAATCCACCGTCCACCCGGAGTCCGCGTCGGCTGGCTGCCACTGGGGAC
>CAZGEE010000296.1:0-3480 GCA_964525035.1 uncultured Anaerolineales bacterium | reverse complement strand
GGAAGCGGGGTGGCCGCCATGGGCTCGGTCGCGGAGGACTCGCCGCCGACCGGCTCGCGGGCCGGGGGAGCGAGCACCAGCGCGCCGTGGTAGCAGACCACCGGGGTCGCCAGACCCAGCTCGTGGTAATAAGGAAGCGTCTCGGCCGGAATGCGCCCGGTGGCCAGAACGACCGGCGTGCCCGCGCGCGTGAGCCGGGCCACGGCGCGGCGGTCGGCCGGGCCGATCGTGCCGTCGCGGCGCAGCAGCGTGCCGTCCACGTCGCAGACCACGGCGCGGATCTCGGGCGAACCGGGTTTGCGGGTCATGATCATCGGGACTCCTGGCGAAAACGGTTGCCCGCGTCGCCGTCGGCAGCGCGGGGCTTTCGCGTTTCCATTATAGCGGGCGGAGCCGGACTTGTCGCGGCCGCGCGGCGGAATCGGCGTTGGAGAATCCGGTGGGCGACCTGTTGGCGCAGGACGAAGGCTGTGGTTGCATAGAGGCGCGAGGACGGGTGGCGCCCGAGCGGATCGAACCGTTCGTGCGGTGCGCGGTCGGGGCGGGCGCAGGTTCGACGATCGCCTGCGGAATTGGCGTCCGGAGGCAGCGCCCGGCCGGCCCGGCTCTGCCATTTTGGCAGGACGGGGAGGCCCCGCAGGGAGAGGGCCGAGAAGGTCGGCCGGCCCAGGCGGTCTAAGAGCGGTCCTGAGGGGCACTTATGGCCGAATCCCCGCTCGTATTGCCAAAATGGCATGGGGTTTGCTCCGAGATAGCGGGAGGGGAATTTTCGGCTTGAGAACCCGGAACACCTCGACGCGAGTCGGCGGACGAAGGGAAAGGAGACGGACGGATGGCCAAGATTATCGGGATCGACCTGGGGACGACCAACAGCGTGGTGGCGGTGATGGAGGGCGAGAAGCCCACGGTCATCGCCAACAGCCAGGGCAGCCGCGTCACGCCCTCGGTGGTGGCGCTGACGGAGAAGGGAGAGCGACTGGTCGGCCAGGTGGCGAAACGCCAGGCCGTGACCAATCCGAGCAACACGGTCTTCTCGATCAAGCGGTTCATGGGCCGCCGCCACAACGAGGTGGCGGAGGAAGAGAAGATGGTGCCGTTCAAGATCGTCGGCGGGGCCGACGAGCTGGTGAAGGTCGAGGTGCTGGACGGCAAGGAGACGCTGACGCCGCCGGAGATCTCGGCCATGGTGCTGCAGAACCTGAAGCAGACGGCCGAGGAGTACCTGGGCGAGAAGGTCGAGCGGGCGGTCATCACGGTGCCGGCCTACTTCAACGATTCGCAGCGTCAGGCCACGAAGGACGCCGGGGCGATCGCGGGACTGCAGGTCGAGCGGATCATCAACGAGCCGACGGCGGCGAGCCTGGCCTACGGGCTGGACCGGAAGAAGAGCGAGAAGATCGCGGTGTTCGACTTCGGGGGCGGGACGTTCGACATCTCGATCCTCGACGTCGGCGAGGGCGTTTTTGAAGTGGTGGCCTCCAATGGCGACGGCCACCTCGGCGGCGACGACCTCGACCAGAAGATCGTCGACCACATCGCCGAGGCGTTCAAGAAGGAGAACGGGATCGACCTTCGGAACGACCCGATGGCGCTTCAGCGGCTGCGCGAGGCGGCCGAGCGCGCCAAGTGCGAACTGTCGACCAGCCCGCAGACGGACATCAACCTTCCGTTCATCACGGCGGACCAGAGCGGGCCGAAGCACCTGACCATGACGTTGACGCGGACGACGATGGAACAGATCTGCGAGCCGTTCTTCGAGCGGCTCCGCCGGCCGGTGCTGGCGTGCCTGGAGGACGCCAAGCTGAAGCCGAGCGAGGTCGACGAGGTGGTGCTCGTGGGCGGGTCGACCCGCATCCCGAAGGTCCAGGAGACGGTCAAGGACGTCTTCGGCAAGGACCCGCACCGCGGCGTGAACCCGGACGAGGTCGTGGCCGTGGGCGCGGCCATCCAGGGGGCGGTGCTCGGCGGCGAGATGGACAAGGAGATGGTGCTGCTGGACGTGACGCCCCTCAGTCTCGGCATCGAGACCCTGGGCGGCGTGATGACCAAGCTCATCGAGCGGAACACGACCATCCCGGCCTCGAAGAAGGAGACGTTCACCACGGCGGCGGACAACCAGCCGGCCGTCTCGATCCACGTCCTCCAGGGCGAGCGCGAGTTCGCCAAGGACAACCGGACGCTCGGGCGGTTCGACCTGACGGGGATTCCGCCGGCGCCGCGCGGCATGCCGCAGGTCGAGGTCGAGTTCAACATCGACGCCAACGGCATCCTGAACGTCTCGGCCAAGGACCTCGGGACCGGCAAGGAGCAGTCGATCGAGATCAAGAGTTCCTCCGGCCTGAGTGAGGACGAGGTCGACCGGATGCGCAAGGACGCCGAGAGCCACGCCGAGGAGGATCGCAAGCGGCGCGAGCTAATCGAGAAGAAGAACCAGGCCGACGGCATGGCGTACCAGAACGAGAAGCTGCTGAACGAGCACGGCGAGAAGCTCAGCGCGGAGCAGAAGAGCGCGGCCGAAGCGGCGATCAAGGAGGCGCGCGAGGCGGCCCAGGGCGAGGACGCCTCGGCGATCGACGCCGCGGTGGAGAAGATGAACCAGGCCATGCAGCCGATCGCCCAGACGCTCTACCAGCAGCAGCAACAGCAGCAACAGGCGGCCGGGGCCCAACCGGGCGGCGCCCAGCCGGGAGGCCGGCAGGCCGGCGGCGAGTCCGGCCAGGGCGAAGGCGGGGGCGGCGGAGACGACGTCATCGACGCGGAGTACGAGGTGAAAGAGTAATCCCGGGCCGCCCGGCCGAGGACGATCGGGCCATCACCCAGGGGGCACGGTCGCCGGCCGATGCCCCCTGTTTCTGCGCGGCCCGCGCGGAGGCGCGGGCGCGACGGGTGAGCCCGTCGCGGTGTGTGACCTGAATGGCGTTCCCTCCCGCGCGGAGGCGCGGGCGCGACGGGTGAGCACGAGAAGGAGAAGACTGCGATGCAACAGAACCAATACACGGAACGGGCGCAGCAGGCGCTCGCGGCGGCTCACCAGTTGGCCGAGCGGAGGGGCAACCCGGAGATCACGCCGGTCCACCTCCTGTCGGCCCTGCTGGCCGACCGACAGGGCACGGCGCGCCCGCTGGTCGGCAAGGCCGGCGGGAACCTCGAACAGATGGAACAGATGATCGAGGCCGAACTGGGCCGGCTCCCCGAGCAGTCGGGCGAGGTCGGCCTCGGACGGGCCCTGGGCGAGACGCTCAACCGCGCCGGGCGCGAGGCCGAGGCCCTCAAGGACGAGTACGTCGCCAGCGAGCACCTGCTGCTTGCGCTGATGGAGACGGACTCCCCGGCCGCGGAGATCCTGCGCCTCGCCGCCGTGGACCGCGACCGGGTGCTCCGCGCGCTGCAGGAGGTGCGCGGCGGACAGCGGGCCGACGACCCCTCGGCCGAGAACAGGTACCAGGCGCTGGAGCGCTACAGCCGCGACCTGGTGGAGCT
>CAZGEE010000295.1:0-3480 GCA_964525035.1 uncultured Anaerolineales bacterium | reverse complement strand
AGGAGGCGGCGAGGATTCTGGGCATTCACCCGTTGCTCGGCCGCAAGCGGAAGGCCCTCTCGGGAGGGCAGCGGCAGCGGGTGGCCGTCGGACGGGCGATCGTCCGCCAGCCGGCCGCGTTCCTGTTCGACGAGCCGTTGTCGAACCTGGATGCCAAGCTTCGGGTCGAGATGAGGGCGGAGCTGAAAAAGCTGCACCACCGGTTGTCCACGACGATGATCTATGTGACCCACGACCAGGTGGAGGCGATGACGCTGGCCGACCGTGTGGTGGTGATGAACGATGGGTACATCCAGCAGGTGGGATCGCCCTTGGGGATTTACGACTATCCTCGGAACCGGTTCGTGGCGGGGTTCCTCGGAACGCCGTCAATGAATTTCGTCCGGGGCCGCCTTGAACAGGACAACGGGTCGCTGGCGTTCAAGCTGCCCGGTTCGGGGTGTGCGATCAAGGTGCCCGCGCGGATGCGAGAACGGGTCGCCGCGTACGCCGGCAAGGAGATGACCCTCGGTGTGCGCCCCGAGGACATCGGGCACAAGCCGGAGGGCAAATTCGGCGAGAACGGGAATACGGTGCCCCTGGTGGTCCGCGTGGTGGAAATGCTCGGCGACGAGCAGGTCGTCCACCTGGAGGAAATCGTGCCGGACGGTGAAGGCCAGCAGATCATCGCCAAGTTCGACAGCCACGTCCGCGTGGCGGTGGACCAGAAGTTCACGGCCCACCTGAACATGGAGAAGGCCCACTTGTTCGACGACGAGAGCCAGGAAAACGTTTCACTGGAGCCGGAACATGTGACCAGCGGGACGTAGAGCTTCGGTGTCCTCTCGAGGGCACCCTCCCGCCACGGGCGCGGCTCCAAGTGGGGTTCTATGCCAGTGCCTCACTTTTTGTTTGCTCGGGTGTTCCGCGGTATCGGCTCGCCGGGCCGATGCCGGCAGAGAGAGAAGAGGCCGCTTCATGAACGGTGATCTCCTTCGTCTGGTGGATTCGATCGCCCGCGAGAAGAACATCGACCGGGATACGGTGTTCTCGGGCATCGAGAACGCGCTGCTCAGCGCTGCGCGGAAACATTATGGAGCCGACTGCCAGGTGGAAGCCACGGTAAACCGGGTGGACGGCAAAATGAGCGTCTCGGTGGACGACGTTCCCGTCGAGCAGCGGGCCTTGGGGCGAATCGCCGCGCAGACCGCCAAGCAGGTCATGATCCAGAAGAACCGCGAGGCCGAGCGGAACAGCATCTACGAGGAGTTCGCGGGGCGAAAAGGGAGCATCGTCAGCGGCCAGGTCGTCCGCATCGAGGGCGGCAACCTGATCGTAAACCTCGGCCGCACCGAGGGATTCCTGCCCCGCAGCGAGCAGATCCCCGGCGAGGCCGTCCACGAAGCGGACCGAATCCGCGCCCTGATCCTTGACGTCCGCGAAAGCGGCAGCCAGGTCAAGATCGTCCTCTCGCGGACCAACGCGGAACTGATTCGCCGACTGTTCGAGCTGGAGGTGCCCGAGGTCAGCGACCGCATCATCGAGATCAGGGGCATCGCTCGCGAGCCGGGTCAGCGGACCAAGATCGCGGTCTCGAGCATCGATACGCGCGTCGACGCGGTCGGCGCTTGCGTGGGAGTCCGGGGCTCGCGGATCAAGAACATCGTCGAGGAACTGGGCGGAGAGAAAATCGACATCGTTCGCTTCAACGAGTCGTCCCAGGTCTTCATCGCCAACGCGCTCAGACCGGCCGAGGTCGAGGACATCTTTCTCAATCAGCATATCGGCCGGGCTACCGTGATCGTGCCGGAGGACCAGCTCAGCCTGGCGATCGGCAAGCGGGGCCAGAACGTCCGGTTGGGAGCGAGGCTGACCGGGTGGGACCTCGACATCATGATGGCCGACGAGTTCGCCCAGCAGCGCGACAACGCCGTGGCCGTGCTGGCCGAGGTTCCGGGAATGACCCCCGAGCTCGCCGAGCGGATCGCCTCGGCCGGGTTCGTCAGCCTGAGCGACCTGGTGGAGATCGACCCCGAGATCCTCACCAGCTTCGAAGACGTCGATGAGGGCCTCGCCGAGAGCATCGTGGGGTTCGCGGGTGAATATGTCCGCCAGCTCGAGGCCGCGCGGGCCGAGGAAGCGAAGCGGGCCAAGGCGGAGGCCGAAGCGGCTGCCTCGCAGGAGCAACCGGGCGAGGCAGGCGCTACGGAAGCCGGCACCGCGGAATCAGGCGAAGCGGAAGCGCCTTCCGGTGAGGCGGAATCGGACGCAGAGACCGCGCCGGCGGAAGAGGCCGAGACCGAAGCCGCCGACACCAAGGCCGCGGACGAGGAGTCGGAGGGCGAGGAGACAGACTCCGAGGCCGGAGAACCGGCCGGGCCCGGCGATGAGGACGGTGAAGTGGATCGGGACCGGGCGGCCGCCCCGTCCGGCGAGGCCGGAGAAACACCCGAAGGTCCGTCGCCCGAGAGCAATGAGGGGGAGGCTCCGGCGGAGAAGCCGTTGGCCGGTCCCGAGGGCGAGCCTCCGGCATAACGAGATTTGCGGTTTTGCATTCGAAGCAGGGAGGACCGTTTGAGTATTCGGGTCTACGCACTGGCGAAAGAACTGGAGGTGCCCAGCAAGGAATTGCTGAGGCACTGCAAGGAAGAGGGCATCTCGGTCAAGAGCCATGCCAGCACCTTGACCGCGAGCGAAGCGGAGCGGCTGCGCAGCCGTGTCCAGCAGCAGCGCCAGGCCGAACAGGAAGCCGAAGAACGCCAGGCTGCTCCGACCGGCCGGCAGGAGGCGGAGCAGCCGGGCCAGGCGCCTCCGTTACCCCCACGGGTCGATCCGAGCAAGCTCGCCTTCACGCCGAAGCTCGGGCGTCGGCGCCGGCGGCCCCCACAGCGCGGAGTCCAGGTCGGTGCAGCCAAGGAGAAGACCGAGCCGGAAGAGGCTGCCGCGCCGCCGGAGACGGAGGCCAAAGCGGGACCTGCCGTGGAGGAAGAGGCTGAACCCGAAGCGGCCGAGGCAATGACGGCCGAACAGCCCGCCGAGGTGTCGGAGAAACGGCCGCCGGCCGAGAGCGACGCCGGGATGGAGGCCGAAGAGGAAGTCGCTCCGGCCGAGAAGGCCGAACAGGAAGTCGAGGAGGCCGGTCCGGAAGCCCGGGAAGAGGAAGCGGCCGAGCCCGTCGAGGACTTCCGGGTGGAGGTTCCCAAGGCGATCGGTCGTATCGCGGGGATGAAACCGAAACCCATCCCGGCGGGCGGCAAGGCGAAAGGCCGGAAGAAAAAAGACGAGAAAGAGCAGGAGAAGCAGGAGAAAAAGGAAACAAAGCCGGAACCGGCGCACCCGCAGGCGTTCGGTCTCTCAGCGGAGAAACTCGCTGAGGCTAGCCGAAAAGCCCGCGAGGTTGCTGAGCGGACGCTGAAGGAGACTCATGGGCAGGTACCCGGCCAGAAGAGAGGCCTGGTCGCCGGGACGAACCGTCCGCAATCCGGTCGCAGCGCAACCGCC
>CAZGEE010000294.1:0-3483 GCA_964525035.1 uncultured Anaerolineales bacterium | reverse complement strand
CGCGGTCGAGGAGGCGAGCCCGGCCAACAGCCCGGCCCCGTGCCCTTTGAGTTCCCGGCCAAGGCCGTAGGCGACCAGCACGATGCCCACGTACGCCAGGGCCGAGGGTAACCGAGTCGTCCATGGGGTGACCTTACCGCCGGCGACCCGGCTGATCCCGGCGACAAGCCAGTAATAAAGCGGCGGCTTCTGATAGGTGGGCTCTTCGGGAGCAAGTTGCGGGACGACCCACTCGCCCGTCCGGAGCATAGTCCGGGCCACGCGAGCGGCGCGGCCTTCGTGAGCCGACCAGAGGCCGCGGTCGCCGAGGTAATACAACGAAACCGCCAGCGCGGCCGCCACCAGGAGAAGAATCCCCGGCCACTGCCTCCGGGCAGACATCTGCGCGAAGAGCCCGCCGGGCCGGTCGGTTCTCTGGCCTTCGATGGTGGTCATCGCCCCATCCGCAACTCGATCGGCCGACTAAGCGGGATCAGGTAAGCCTTTTGCTGTCAGGTGCTATGGTCGCGGCGTTTGAGGCACGCCCTCGCAGCCGCACCCAAGAAAACTTAGGTAATACCGCTTAGTCGGCGTCCGGCGTGAAGTACCGTCGCACGAGGTCCTTCATGTCGGCGGGAATCCGGGTTTCCTCGATGGCCTCTTCCCGGGCCTTGGCTGCCTCCTCCAGGCTGCGGCGGAAGGTCAGGCGGGCCCGTTCGTCCGGCGCCGCTCCACCGCGGATGGTCACCTTACCCGCGCTAGGTCCCTGCGGGTCGAGGATGCCCGAGACGTGCTTCCGTTCGTTCTGGTGCTCGATGGACCGGCTGCGATAGATTCGCGCCCACTCCCTTTCCGGGTTGACCTCTTCCTGCTCGCTCCGACCCCCCGGGCCGCTTCCGCGGTCCAGGTTGGTGCTGCCCGATCCGGCGGACGCGTTGCGCCCGCCCCGCACCACCCCGGTACCGTTACAGGTCGGGCAGCTCTTGCCCGAGGCGGTCTTCCCGCTGCCGCCGCAGGCGGGACACGTCTGGTGCCGGCCCCCGCCGCCTTTTTGTGCGGAACCCTGCCCCGCGCCGGAGCCCTTTCCAGGCTGCCCCCCGGACGCGGCGGTGGATCCTCCGCCCTGCCCGGCAGCGGTCCGCTTCGCCCGGTCGATGGCCTCAATGGCCCGGGCGATCTTCTCTTCGCGGGCCTGCGCTTCGCCGCTGCCGCGCCCGGCGGCCCGGCGACTCGCCTCCGCGACGTTCTCAAGGTCCTCGGACAGCGACTCCGCGCTGCCTTCGCCGGAGCGGACGGCGTCGAGGACCCTCGCGGCCGACTCGGCAAGCTTCCGGTCGCCGGCAGCGTCGGCCGCCTTCGCCGCCGCGTCGGCCACGCGGCGCATGGCCCGCTCCTCCTCGGGCGAGAGCGAACCTTCCGCCATCTTCTCGGCCAGCTTGCGGCGCTGCCCCCGGCCCGCTTCGCCGAGCTCCTGGGCCATTCCCGCGGTCTTGCGGGCCTCCCGGACCTTGTCCCGGAGTTCGCGTTCCGCTTCCCGCCGGGCCCGCTCCTTCTCGAACTCACTCTTGAGCCGGGCCATCTCCGCCAGATCACGCTCCGGCGCCAGGGCCGAGTTGCGCAGGGTCTCCGCGGTCCGCTCCATCTCCCGCATCAGTTCCTGCAGCTCTTCGTCCCCTTCGAGCTGCTTGGGCTCAATGCGCTCCATGGCCCGGGTCAGTTCCTCGATGGCCTCGCGGCGGTGGGCCCGGTAATCCTGCTCCTCCACGAATGCCTGGGTCTTCAGCGGCGGGACGAACAGGACGGCCCCGCAGGCGACCAGGCCGACCACGAGATACCGGGCCTCGCGGCCGAGCCGGCGGCTGTAGCGGATCATCCCCGGGCGGAACTTCCGACACACCTCATCGGCCTGGGCAAGCACCAGGGGCGTCAGGGCACCGCGGTTGCCGGCCCGCATCAACTCGTAGGCCGTGGCGACCCGTTCCTCGAGGTCCGCTTGGCGGTCGAGGTACACGGCCGCATCGCGGAGACGGATCGGGCGGGCCAGCCGCACCAAGGCCCCGATCACCAGGGCCGCCGGCACAACCGCAAGCGGGCCATAAGGATAAAACGCGGCAAGCCGGCCGGGCAGGGCGCTGTACAGCAGCGCGGCGCAACCGACGAGCACCACCGCCAGACCGGCCGCCCGGACCGCCCAGCAGAGACCCGTTTCCGCGGCGCGCATCGCCATCAGACGCCGCCGGACTCGCCGCAACGTTTTCAGCAGATTCTGCTCCGTCACGCCGAAATCTCCCGCGAAATCCACTCCTGCCCCCAATTATATTCGACGCACGCGAGGGCCGAAAGTGCAAATAAAATTCCCGGCACGCGGAGCTCGCGAACCCGTCGCCCTCTCACTTGCCGATGCAGAAGCGTGCGAATACCTCGTCGAGCACCTCCTCGGGGCTCCCCGCCCCGGTGATCGAGGTGAGCCCGTCGAGCGCCTCGCGCAGCTCGAGCGCCACGAACTCCTCCGGCGGCCCTTGTGCCCCGTCGGCCGGCGCGTCGCAGAGTTCCACGACCCGCTCCAATGCCTCGGCGGCCGACTCCAGGCACCTGCGATGGCGCGCCGCCACGGCCGGGGCCTCGCCCGCCCGGTCCACGTCCCCGAGCCGCAGAGCCTCGGCCATCGTTCGCCGCAACGCCTCCACGCCCTCCCCCGTCACCGCACTGGACGGAACCACGGGGACCCCGCCCGCCGCGGGCCCCAGCGCCTGGACCGCACGCTCGGCCGGCGTGCGTCCGTCCGGCTCGGGAGGCGGAAGATCGCACTTGCTCGCGACCAGAACGGCCGGGGCCGCCAGAGTGGCCAGCAATCGGCGCACGTCGCGGCGGACGGACTCCTCGGCGATCGCCCTTCGGGCCTCGACGACGACCAGCACCAGTTCGCTCTCGGCCAGGGCGCCGAGCGTTCGGCGCTCGGCGGCGCGGCCCGGGGATTCGCCAGTTCGGAAAGCTCGCTCGGGCGGGACCCGACCCGCATTCAGTTCCGCCACGGCCTCGCTCAGCCCGGCGGTGTCGGACAACACGGCCCGGGTCCCCTCCAGCCGGAACGTCTCCCGGAGTTCGTCTCGCGTGGTTCCGGCTACGTCCGTGACGATGGCCCGGCCGGCCCCGGCGAGCCGATTGAACAGGCTGCTCTTGCCCACGTTGGGCCTGCCGACCAGTGCGATGCGCAGGTCTTCGTCGAGATGCGCGATGTCGCGCGACCGCCGCGCGAGGCCCACCACATCGTCGCGGAGGTTCGCCGCGCCGCGGGCGATCTCGCCCGGGTCCAGCAATGGCACGTCCTGGTCGGAGAAGTCGATGGCCAGTTCGACGCGGGCAAGGATTTCGCGCAGCCGATCGACAAGCGCGCCGATCTCCGTGGACAACCGGCCGTCGAGAAGCCGGTGCGCGGCTGCGAGGCTCCGCCGTCCTCCGGCCGAGACGATCCCCATGACGGCCTCGGCCTGCGCCAGGTCCAAC
>CAZGEE010000293.1:0-3483 GCA_964525035.1 uncultured Anaerolineales bacterium | reverse complement strand
GCCGCGCGCCTTGCGCAACACCGATCCTCCGGGCAACGGACATCCCGGGGCGGAGGCAGGAATACCAAGAATCCCCGGTCGCCCCCGTTGTACCGGAGTTCGTGGACATGCTGCATACCCTGCGGTCTGACGCTGCGCCCGCTCCGAAACTACCTCCCGGCGCCGCCGTTCTCGCGCCGGGCGACGGAGTTGAAACTGCCGTACGAATTCAGCATCCAATGGCCGTGATCGGGGTCCGGCCGCCACTGGCCGTCGACAAGGAACTTGTATTCAACCTCCCCGTCGGGGACCTCGGCGTTCCGCACGTAGACGCCGTCCCGGCGGCGCTTCATCGGGACCGGCTTCCAGCCGCTGAAATCGCCGGCCACCTCCACCTTGTGCCGGCCCTCCAGCGGGCCGAGGCTGAACCGGATCGTGCCGTTTCTTCTTCCGTTTTCGTACATGGTCTCTCCCTTGAGCCTTCACCGGCTCCGAAACGGGGCAAAAAAGAAAGCCTCGCCGCAGTCTGCGGAGAGGCCTCGTCGCCTCGTCGCTTCCCTGTACGCGGGCTTCGTCGCCCGCCACGGTTTCACGATAGGGGCATCCTCGTGCGCCATCAAGGGGAGAGAACGGGAGAAAACAGATTTTTTGCGCGCGGGCAACCGCCTGCTACCGCTTTCCCTCCCGAAGGCGCGGCACGCGGCGTCCCCGCCGAAAATTCCGTCCCCTGGACCGAAAGCTTCAATCCACCGGCAGGCCCTTCCCCGTTGCCTTGCACAGCGGAACAAGAGGGACGTTCCGCCAACGCAAGAGCCGGTTCGCAACCGGATCGGGCCGGGCCGCGTCAGTACTGTGTCAAGCGCAGCGGCAGCGGATCGACCTGCCGGTGGCAACGGCTGGCAAGTCGCCACAGCAGTTCCTCGCGAACGCCGGCCCAGGCGGGGTCGGCGTACAGGTTCCGTGACTCGTCCGGATCGTCGGCCAGGTGGAACAACATCCCGTACTGCCGCCCGGCCCGGGGAAAAATGTTCAGCTTCCACTCGCGCGAGCGGAACGTCTGGACCGCGCCGTAGGCCCCATGGGTGTTGCCGCACACAAGCGGAGCCATGTCGAACATGTCCGAATAGATGTCCTCCCGGCCGAACTCGTCACGCCCTGAGCGAAGTTCATCCGACCAGTCGGTCCCCTGCAGGCCGGCGTTGGCCTCAACGTCCAGGAGGCCGAGTACCGTCGGGTAAAGGTCAACCAGTTCGACCAGCCCATCGACGCGTCCCGGGGCGATGCCTGGCCCGCGCACCAGAAGCGGCACGCGAAGCGTTTCGTCATAGTGAAGCGAGGGCTTCCTGAGCAGGCCGTGGTTGCCCGCGAACTCGCCATGGTCGCCGTTGAAGACGACCAGCGTATTGTCGAGCTGGCCGGTGTCGCGGAGGGCCGTCAGCAACCGGCCGATCCCGTCGTCGATCAAACTGACGGAGGCCAGGTAATGCAGCACGATTCGCCGCGCGACCTCGTCGCTGTACCGGTCCATCTCGCCGATGGCCGTCGCCGGTCGCCCCGGGATCAGTTCGCGATCAACGCCCCCCTTGGGCTCGGGTAGCGGGATGTCGTCCCCATCGTATCGGGCGATCACCTCGGCCGGGGCCTCGAAGGGGTGATGCGGGGCAATGAATGAACAAAACGTCATCCACGGCGCGTCCCCCTGTTGCTGATCGCGGATGAACTGCTCGGCCTGCTTCGCGATGTACGTTGTGGGATGGAACTCGGCCGGATAGGGACTGATCCAGAGGTCGCCCGGCCCGTCGGCGCTCCACGGCTCAGGGCGGGCCGGCTCGGCCAGGTTCGGAGCTTCGTGTCGCAACCAGGTGTTGAAATTCCCCTGCAGGATGTCCTCGCAGCCGACGTGCCGCTCGAAACCGTAGTCCCTCTTGTACGGATCGTGGGGAATCGGCGAAAGCATCGCCGGTCGTGCGAAGCGCCGCCAGTCGAGAATCGGAACGTTGCTTCCGAGCTCGCTGCGCGTGAACTGCTCCGGTGTCAGGTGGACTTTGCCGAACGCCGCCGTGCGGTAGCCGTGGCGCCGGAGCTGTTCCGGCAGGGTGGTTTCCTGCGGGGGCAGAATGCCCATGCCGCGAACGCCAACGGTCGTCGGGTATCGGCCGGTCATCAGCGACGCCCGCGAGGCCATGCAGACAGGGCTCTGGCAGAACGCGTTCTCGAACACCACGCCTTCAGCCGCCAGGGAGTCGAGCTGCGGTGTCCGGATAACCGGGTGGCCCATGCAGCCGAGGCAGTCGGCGCGGTGCTGGTCGGTCATGATCCAGAGCAGATTCATCGGCGGCGCTTTCACGGGTACCGATCAGAGCGTCTCGACGAATTCCCCATACGTAGTCGCGGCCAGCCCGTGGTCGCGCACGTACCGGAAAACCTCGTCCAGCATTTTCATCCCGGAATCGAAGCGGTTCAGGCTCCACGGGTGCCAGATGAGCGAGACGTTGCTCATCTTATCTTTCACGGCCTTGTCGAGGAAGATGCGGTGCACGCGGAACTCCTCCTCGGGTGTCCGGACGAAGCCCGACAGGTTGGCCTCCGGCACCGGGTGCGGGAACGCCTGCAGCGCGCGCATCCCCCATCCGGGGCTCGACTTCATGACGTTTTCCTGCCATCCGCACGGCGGGATCTCCCAGAGCTCCGGATAGCCGTCCTCGGCATAGGTGAACGGCTCGACGAGCAGCGCCGGCATGGTGTCGTCCGGTCCCCAGGCCAGCGAGCTGGTGTAGCGATACCCCGCCCGGTCCATGAGCTCGAGCAGCCCCGGCATGCCGCGCATCCCCTCGCACGAACCCCACGGCATGCGGAAGCCGACCACCGGCCGGTCGAAGTGATCCTCGATCCGCCGCTTGCTTTCGACGACCTCGCGTTCGTATTGCTCGGGCGGCCCCGGCTCCGGGCTCAGCCGAACCTTCCGAAGCAGCATGTGCGTGTAGGTGTGGCTGGCGATCTCGAACAGCGGATTGTCCCCGAGCAAGGCGCGGTACTCGCCGGCCTGCGGGCCGTCCAGCAACCGGGCGACCAGAAAGAACGTCGCGGGCATCTCGTACTTCTCGTGCAGCGGGACGATCCGGCGGACGGCCTCCAGGCAATTCTCGCTCTCGGTGTCGTAGGCGGCGATGTAGCGTGTCACGCGTCAACCTCCCCTTCCCTACCGGCCGTCGCTCCCGACAGGTACGCCCGGCAGCGCCGGAGCGACTCCTCGCCGTCGATGCTCGGCCCGTATTCCAGCGCGAAGACTCCCCGGTAGCCCAACCGGCGAATGTGCTCCAGGAGAAACGGGTAATTGATCTCGCCCTCGTACGGCTCGTGGCGGCCCGGCACCCCCGCGGCGTGGAAATGTCCGATGACGTCGATGTTCCGCTCGACGTGGACCGCCAGGTCGCCCTCGCTGATCTGCATGTGGTAACAATCGTAGAGCAGTCGCAGCCTCGGGCTGCCCACCTGGCGACAGAG
>CAZGEE010000292.1:0-3489 GCA_964525035.1 uncultured Anaerolineales bacterium | reverse complement strand
ACGCTCGCTGCGGGCCACCGACCCGGCGCCGAGCGCCGCGATCTGGAAGGAGGTGGTACCCATGCTCGAGCAGGGCCTGGAGATCGAGGACGGGCGAGAGGCGCTCCCCGATCGGGCCTGGATCGGCCGCGACCAGCGCGAACGGGCCGAGACGCTCGGCCCGGAGTTGCGAGCCTATCGGCGGACGGTCGTCAACGAGCTCCGCATCATCGAGGCCGAACGCCACTTCGCCTTTACCGAGTCGGCCTGCTACATCACCGGGTGGGTCCCCGCCGACCGCGTCAACGACGTCATGGAACTGGCCCTCGGCGAAACCGACGGGCGCGCCGTCGTCGAAACCGAGGACCCGACGCCGGACAGCGAGCCGCCGAGCAAGTTCACGCAGAGCGGCTGGCTCAGGCCGTTCACCCTGCTCGTGGCCGGGTACGGTTTTCCCCGGTACCGGGAGATCGAGCCCACGATCATCGTGGCGCTGAGTTTTCTGGGCATGTTCGCCTTCATGTTCGGCGACATCGCGCACGGGGGCGTGCTGGCTCTTACCGGAATCCTGATGCGGTGGAAGGCCCGCAAGCAGACCTTCCGCGACGTCGGCGTGATCCTGATCGCGTGCGGGGTCTGCTCGACCGCCATGGGGTTCGTCTACGGCAACCTGATGCGGTTCGAGGTCTTCGAGCCGTTGTGGCAGGAACCGCTGGCGGACCCGATCCAGGCGCTGGAGGTGTCCGTCATCGTGGGGGCGGGGCTGATGTCGATCGGGCTGGTTTTCAACATCATCAATCGGCTCCGCGCCGGCGACGTGCTGCACGGCCTGGTGGACAAGTTCGGGCTGGTGGGGGCGGTGATGTACTGGGCGGCGCTCTGGCTGGCCATCTGGCTCATCGTGAACGGGCCGGAGGGCCTGCCGCTGGCGCCGGTCGCGGTCATCATGGTCGTGGGCGTGGTGGTCCTTTTCATCCGGGAGCCGCTGCTGGTGTTCCTGAAACGCCGGCGCGGTCAGTCGGCCGAGAGCCTGCCCGAGGCCGTCATCACCGCGTCGGTCGAGGTGATGGAGGTGTTCATCGGGTACCTGGCCAACTCGCTTTCGTTTCTGCGATTGGCCGCCTACGCCCTGAGCCACACGGCGCTGCTGCTGGCCACGTTCCAGATGAGCAAGGTGCTTTACGAGATCGGCCCGTGGGGCAAGCCGCTTGCCGTGGTCCTGTTCGTGGCGGGGAACCTGGTCATCGTCCTGCTGGAAGGCCTGGTCGCGGCCATCCAGGCGGTTCGTCTTGAATACTACGAGTTTTTCGGTAAGTTTTTCTCCGGCGCCGGTCGCGCCTATCAACCGTTCGAGGTCGAGTAGACCCACTGAAAGTTTGGAGGTCGTGATGAAGATCCTGATACCCTGCATGGCTTGGCTTGTTCTCGTGGTCGCCGTGCCGGCGGCAGTGGGCCAGGAGGCCCCGGCCGCGGTCGAGCGCGCGGAACCGGGGGCGGCGGAGGTGGTGCAACCGCCCCGGGAGCCGCTCTCGCCGGAGGACCGGGCGAACGTGGCCGCCTTCGTGGCCGTCGGCGTGGCGTTCATTACCGGCGTGAGCATCATCGGGGCGGCGTACGCGGTGGCCCACGTGGGCTCGGCCGCGATCGGAGCAGCCAGCGAGAAGCCCGAGATGATGGGCCGAAGCCTGATCTTCGTCGCCCTCGGCGAAGGCCTGGCCGTGCTCGGGCTCGCGGTCGCCTTCGTCATGCTCTTTACCACCATGAAGGACCTGCTCTGATGCGGTTCCTCTGCATTGGCGACCACGACACGGTGATGGGCTTGCGCTTTGCCGGCGTCGAGGGAGTCGTCGTCGAGGGGCCGGGCCAGGCCCGCGAGGAGTTCCGCAAGGCGACCCGGCTCGAGGACGTCGGCGTCCTGATTATCCCGGACCCGATCGCCTGGCACCTGCGCGAGGAGATCCGCGAGGTGCGGTTTTCGCGCGCCCGGCCCGCCGTGGTCGAGATCCCGGGGCCCGAGGGCCGGGTGCCCGGCCGACCGAAGCTGATCGACCTGATCCGGGAGGCCATCGGCGTGCGGGTGTAAGGCCCTCCGGGAAAGAAGAAACCATGACGCAACCGAGTGAAAAGCTCTTCGAGGAAGTGCGGGCCGACGCCAGGACGAAGGCGGACCGGGCGCGGCGCCGAGGCCGGCGCGAGGCCGAGGAGATCCGTAAACGCGCGGCCGAGGAGGCCGAGGCCGGCGCGGGGAGAATCCGCTCCGAGGGCCGCGCACAGGCCGAGACGCGCCGGGACCAGGTCCTGGCGACCCTCCAGATCGAGGCCCAGCGCCGGCGACTGGCTCTGACGGAAGAACACCTCCAGGCGGCCTACGATCGCGTGCTGGAGAAGCTCCGGGGACTCGACGCGGAGACGCTGGACCGGTCTCGGCTTGCGCTCGGGCTCGAGGGCCTCGAGCAGATGCCGCCGGGCGAGGTCGAGGTGGCCCTTCCGGCGGATCGGCATGCGGCCGAGGCGGGCGAGTTCGCGCGACGGCTCGCCGAGGCGGCGGCCGACCGGCTTGGCCGGAACGTCACGATCCGCCCCGCGGACGAACCCGCCGAGGCGGATGAGGGCTTTCTCCTTCGCAGCGCCGATGGCCGGGTCGAGGTCGCCCAGTCGCTCCGCCAGCGGCTCCGGAGGCTCTGGCCGGAACTGCGCGTCGAGGTGGCCCGCGAGCTTTTCCCCGAGTTGATGCAATCCGAGGAGGCCTGAGCCGCAATGGCCGAGAATACCCAGACCCAGGGAGAAATCATCCGCGTCGCCGGGCCGATCATCGCGGCTCGCAACCTCGGCGCGGTCGAGATGTACGAGGTCGTCGAGGTGAGCCGGCTCCGCCTGGTCGGGGAAGTCGTCCGCCTTGTCGGGGACGTCGCGACGATTCAGGTCTACGAGAACCCCGCGCTGGTCCGGCCGGGCGACCCGGTCTATCGCACCGGCGCGCCGCTGTCGATCCGACTGGGACCGGGGCTGATCGGCAACATCTACGACGGCATCCAGCGCCCCCTGCCGGCGATCGAGCAGCACAGCGGGCCGTGGATCCGCCGGGGCGAGAAAACCCCGGCCCTGGACGTGGAGAAGCGCTGGCACTTCGTGCCCACGGTCGAGGCGGGCGACGAGGTGGACGCCGGCTCGATCCTGGGCACCATTCCGGAAACGCCGATGGTGGAGCACCGGGTGCTGGTTCCCCCGGACGTCGCGGGCCGGGCGCGCGTCCATTCGATCCGGCCCGAGGGCGACTACACGGTCGAGGAGCAGGTGGCGGAGATCGAGACCGCCGAGCACGGTCGGCGCGCGGTGACGCTCAGCCAGCAGTGGCCGGTTCGCCGGCCGCGCCCCGTGGGCGCGCGAATTCCGGCCGACCGGCCGCTGATTACCGGTCAGCGCATCATCGACATGCTCTTCCCGGTGGCCAAGGGCGGCAGCGCGGCCATCCCCGGCGGATTCGGCACGGGGAAAACCCTGACCGAGCAC
>CAZGEE010000291.1:0-3492 GCA_964525035.1 uncultured Anaerolineales bacterium | reverse complement strand
CGGCAGCGGGCGAGATCGTTCTCGTCCAGGACGCCGACCTCGAATACGATCCGTCCGACTATCCGCGATTGCTGGCCCCGATCCGCGATGGGCGGGCGGACGTGGTCTTTGGCAGCCGGTTCATCGGTTCGACCCACCGGGTGCTCTACTTCTGGCACTACGTGGGCAACCGCCTGCTCACGTTGCTCTCGAACGCCGTCTCGGGGTTGAACCTGACGGACATGGAGGCGGGCTACAAGGTCTTCCGCCGCGAGGTCCTTGAAGACATCTCGGTGCGAAGCCGGCGGTTCGGCGTCGAGCCGGAGCTGGTGCAGAAGGTCGCCCGCGGAAAGTGGCGGGTGTACGAGGTCGCAATCGACTACAATGGGCGGACGTACGCCGAGGGCAAGAAGATCACCTGGCGGGACGGGTTGGCGGCCGTCTGGCATATTCTCAGGTTCCGCTGCGGCGACTGATCTTTCGTCCGCGGCGCGCCGGACCCGGGGGAAGCGGGAAGGAGTTCCACCATGAAAATCATCCGGATGAGCGATCCGGCCGGCTCGAAGGAGCTGGCCAACCTCCGGGCGCACCTGGGGCTGGACGAAGGGCTGATTGCCGCATGGCAGAGGGAGCGTTCCCCCGAGCAGTCCCCGCTGGAAACCGTTCGGAAGGTGCTCGAAGATGTCCGGGGCCGCGGTGACGAGGCCGTGGCCGAGTACACGAAAACCTTCGACAAGGTCGCGCTGAAGCCCGACGCGTTCCGTGTTCCGCAGGAAGAGATCGACGCCGCACTGGCCGAGACGCCGCGGGAGGTTCGCGAGGCCATGGAGCAGGCCGTGGAGAACATCCGGCGCTACCAGCGGGCCGTCCTGGCCGACGAGCCGCGGGAGGTGATCGACGGCGGGCGCACCCTGAAGATGGTGCACCGGCCGCTCGGGCGCGTCGGCGTCTACGTACCCGGTGGCGCCACGGCGTACCCGTCGAGCGTGCTGATGGACGCCGTGCCCGCCCGGGTGGCCGGCGTGAAGGAAATCGCGGTCGTCAGCCCGCCGGCCGAGCAGGGGCGGGTCCGCTCCCCGATCCTCGCCGCGTGCGCCGTCGCCGGAATCGGCGAGGTGTACCGGGTCGGCGGAGTCCAGGCCGTCGCCGCGCTGGCCTACGGCACGGAAACCGTCCCGGCCGTGCAGAAGATCGTCGGCCCGGGCAACCAGTTCGTCCAACTGGCCAAGCGCGAAGTCCGCGGCGTCGTGGACATCGACCTGTTCGCCGGCCCCAGCGAGGTGCTGGTCATCGCGGACGCCTCGGCCAACCCCCAGCACGTGGCCGTCGACCTGCTGAGCCAGGCGGAGCACAATCCCGGCTGCGCGATTCTGGTCACCGACGATGCCTCGATGCTGGAACGCGTCGAGAATGAACTGGAAGCCCAATTGCGACAACTCGTCCAGTCGGACGTGGTCCGCGAGGCGGTCGAGAAATTCAGCGCGATGGTTCTGGTGGACGACATGGAGGAGGCCTGCCGGGTGGCCAACTTCCTGGCGCCGGAGCACCTCCAGATCATCACGGCCGAGCCGCGGAAACAACTCGAGCGCATCACCGCGGCCGGCGCGGTGTTCCTCGGTCCGTGGACGCCGGTGGCCGTGGGCGACTATTTCGCCGGCCCGAGCCATACCCTCCCGACGGGAGGCACCGCCCGGTTCGCGTCGGGGCTCTCGGCCAACGATTTCCTCAAGCGGATGAGCGTCATCGAATATACGCGCGAGGCGCTCGCCGAGGACGCGAGTGGGATCACCGCCCTGGCGAACCACGAGTGTTTCGAGGCGCATGCTCGAAGTGTTACCGTGCGGGTCGACTCGCCGACGCCGAGAGGACGCTAGGCGCTTGCCGGAGCTCGCAGGGTGAAGCGGGCTCGGGTAGAGCATGGAGGCCGGCCTTCGGCAAGGGCTTGACCGAGCACGGCAAAAAGCGCCGGCCGAGTACACGCTGCCGCGACGGATTGCGCAGGAAGAAGGACTATGGGATATCTCAGAAAGACCATCGAGGAGGCCAGGGGCTACGTTCCGGGCGAGCAGCCCCAGGACGCCTCCTACGTCAAGCTGAACACGAACGAGAATCCCTACCCGCCGTCGCCGAAGGCCCTGGAGGCCGCCCGGACTACGGCGAACGAGTGGTTGCGGAAGTACCCGGACCCGCTCGCGAACCCGGTGCGCGAGGTGGTGGCCAAGCTCTTCCACGTCACGCCGGAGATGGTGGTCTGCGGGAACGGCAGCGATGAACTGCTCGCGATGGCCGTGCGAGCCTTCGTCGATCCGGGCACGGCCCTCGCTACCTCGGACCCGACCTATTCGCTCTACGAGACCCTGGCGAGCCTGCACGGGGCCGAGTTGGAATCGCACTCCTGCAAGGAGGACTTCTCCCTGCCGGTCGACGAGTTGGCGGCTTCAAAGGCTCCGCTCGTCGTGCTGTCCAACCCGAACGCCCCGACGGGCGTGGCCGCTTCGGCCGACGACCTGGCGACGATCGCGGGGTCCATTCCGGGCGTGCTTCTCGTCGACGAGGCCTACGTGGACTTCGCGGACGAGGACGCCATGGCGCTGGCGCGCAGCGAGGAGAACGTCCTCGTCCTGCGCACCCTGTCGAAGTCCTACAGCCTGGCCGGCCTGCGGTTCGGTTTTCTGGTGGGGCCCTCGAAGCTGGCCGCCGGGATCATGAAGCTGAAAGACTCGTACAATTGCGACCGCCTGAGCATCGCCACGGCCGAGGCCGCGCTGCAGGACCAGGCCTACATGCAGAAGAACGTGGCGAAGATCCGGCAGGAGCGGCAGCGGCTGACCGAGGAGCTTCGCAAGCTGGGCTTCGACGTGCCCGAGAGCCGGGCCAACTTCGTCTTCGCCCGTCCGCCGAAGGGCACCGCCGGCGAACTCTACATGCAGTTGAAGGGCCGCGGCATTCTTGTCCGATACTTTGACAAGCCGCGCGTCAAGGAATACGTGCGAATCACCGTGGGGACCCCGGACGAGGTGACTACGCTGCTGACGGAGTTGGTAAGCCTTTTCGAGTAGCCCCGGCCCGACGCCCGGGTCCTGTCGGGGTCGCCCGAGCAGCGGCGCGCGGACGGAAGAGCGGAGACGCCGACGCGTGCGCCGCGCAGGACCGGGCCGTCTCCGGGCCTCGGCTTTCGGCCTTGCGTACTCGTAGGAGAAATCCGTTATGGCGAAGAACGAACGGACCGCGGAGGTCAGTCGCACGACCGGCGAAACCGAGATCACCGCGTGGCTCAACCTCGACGGCGCCGGCCGGGCCAACGCGACCACGGGCGTCGGATTCTTCGACCACATGCTCGCACTGCTCTCGAAGCACGGCCTGGTCGACCTCTCGCTCACCGCCAAGGGCGACCTCGAGGTCGACGCGCACCACACCGTGGAGGACACCGGCATCGTGATCGGCCAGGCGCTCGACCGGGCCCTGGGCGAGCGCGCGGGCATCCGCCGCTACGGAAGCTCCGCCGTGCCCATG
>CAZGEE010000290.1:0-3498 GCA_964525035.1 uncultured Anaerolineales bacterium | reverse complement strand
CTGCGCATCTGGCGGGGCACCTTGCAGGCCGATGCCTCGGCGCGGATCGATGACGAGCGGCGCGAGACCCGGTTCGCCCAGGTGCTCCGCGTCCAGGGCAAGGAGCACGAACCGAACGACCAGGCCGTCGCGGGCGACATCGTGGCCACGAGCAAGATCGAGGAGCTGGAGGTCGGGCGGACCGTCTGGCAGGGCGAGGACCTCCGGGTCGTCGGTCCGGAGTTCCCGGAACCGATGTTCAGCCTGGCCATCGAGCCGAAAAGCCGCGGCGACGAAGGGAAAATCTCCGAGGCCCTCAACCGGTTAACGGACCAGGACCCGACCCTGGCGGTGACCCGCAACGCCCAGACGCACGAGACGGTGCTGAGCGGCCTGGGCGACATGCACCTCAATACCGTGCTGAGCCGCATGAAGCGCACGTTCCAGGTCGAGGTCAGCACGCGGCCGCCGAAGATTCCGTACCGCGAGACCATCACGAAGAACGCCGAGGGCCACTATCGGCACAAGAAACAGACCGGCGGCGCGGGCCAGTTCGGCGAGGTGTACCTGCGCGTGGAGCCGATGGAACGGAACGCCGGGTTCGAGTTCGTGAATGACATTTTCGGCGGGTCGATCCCGCAGCAGTTCCTCCCCGCCGTGGAGAAGGGCGTTCGCGAATGCATGGACGAGGGGATCCTGGCCGACTGCCGGGTGCAGGACGTTCGCGTCTCGGTCTACGACGGCAAACACCACCCGGTCGATTCGAAGGAGGTGGCGTTCAAGATCGCCGGACGCGAGGCCTTCAAGGCCGCGTTCAAGAGCGCCAAGCCCGTGCTGCTGGAGCCGATCGTCAACATGGAAATCATGGTGCCCTCCTCGTTCATGGGCGACATCACGGGCGACCTGAACAGCCGCAGGGGGCGTATCCAGGGCATGGACGCGCTGCCGGGTGGCATGCAGGTGATCCGCGCCCAGGCCCCGCTGGCGGAGGTGAGCATGTACAACAGCCAGCTCCGCAGCATGACCGGCGGACAGGGAACCTACACGATGTCCCTGAGCCACTACGAACCCGTTCCCGGGAACGTGCAGCAACAGATCATCGCCGGCCGGGAGGCCGAGAAGCAGACCCAGGGGTGACCGCGCTTTGCACACGGGGCGGGCGCCCCGGGCTGAGGCTGGGGCGTTTGCTGTCCTGTGAGAGAGGGCTCCGATGGCCGCAAAGAAGGCGGCGAAGCGAAAGAAAAAAAAGCGATCCCGCGCAACCGGAAAGCGCCGCAAGAACGAAGGGGCGTCCCCGACGCTGTGCGAGGGGCGCGACACCGAGGTGCCGCCCGAAGTGATCCGGTCGGTGGACAAGCGGAACGAGCGCTACCGTGCCCTGCCCGAGATCGTCCAGCGCCTCGTGGAAACGTGCGACCAACTTCCGGAGATCAACCACCTCGACAGCACGCTGTTGCCGGAAACCGACGTGGCCGTGCGCATTATCGAGGTGGCCCGCGAGGTCTTTTTCCCGGGTTACTACGGGGACAAGAACTGCACGGCGGACAACCTGGCCTATCACCTGGGCGATCGGCTTCACGAGCTTTATCTGCTTCTTTCGGAGCAGATCTACCGCAGCGTGCGCCACCAGTGCCGACGGGAGGGGCCGGAGTGCCCCCATTGCAAGGCCCTGGCCGAGGCCAACGCCCAGCAGGTGCTTGGCCGCCTGCCGGAGGTTCGCCGCCTGCTCGCGCTCGACGTCCGCGCGCTCTACGACGGAGACCCGGCGGGCCGGAGCTACGACGAGATCATCCTGAGCTACCCCGGCCTGTTCGCCGTGGCCGTCTACCGGCTTGCCCACGAGCTCTGGGAACTCCACATACCTATGCTCCCGCGCATGATGACCGAGTACGCCCATGCCCGGACGGGGATCGACATCCATCCGGGGGCCCGGATCGGTGAGTCGTTTTTCATCGACCACGGGACCGGGGTCGTCATCGGTGAGACGACCGTGATCGGGCACAACGTCAAGCTCTACCAGGGCGTGACCCTGGGAGCACTGAGTTTTCCCAAGGACGGGTCGGGCAAGCTCGTGCGGGGACGGAAGCGGCACCCCACGATCGAGGACGACGTGACCATCTACTCGGGGGCCACCATCCTCGGCGGCGAGACCGTGGTCGGCCGGGGGAGCACGATCGGGGGCAATATCTGGTTGACCGAATCGGTCCCGCCCAATTCCTATGCCGTCACCGAGAAACCCAATCTCGTGGTGCGGACGATGAAACGGCGTCGGTGAGGCATTTCGTCAGCACAAGAGGCCCTGGGTAAACGCCGGGGGCTCTTCCGCAAACTGAGAATGTAAGTCCTTTTCTTGCATTAAGATACAGTCGCCTGCCATGATCAAGGCGTGTTGTCCTCAGGCAACGCGCCCGCAGAGCCCGCGCAGTTTCCCCGGTTGCCAAGGCCCGGCCCTCCTCGGCTTAAGTCTTTGTCCGGTATCGGCTTAAGGTCGTGCCAGGCCTTCTCCATTGGCTTGTCAAGTCTTCTGGAATGCCATTTGCATTTGCTTGACAACGCGAGGGCTTCGGCTTATGCGCCGAGCGGCCGGGGCTGCGTCGTTCGCCGTTCGAGGGGTGGAAGATGTGCCGCAGGGGAGTGTATTCTCTATGGTTGTTGCTGACCGTGTCCTTCGGTATTGCGGGCTGTGGTGAGCGCTCCGCGATGGAAACTGCCGCGTGCGGGCCGGCTTTAGCCGAGCGCGGTCATGCCGTCCAGCTTTTCGGGCCCACGGCGTTGCCGCGCGGCGAGGAGGACATGGGATACTTTGCCTACGCGGAGGCCGAACCGGAATCGCTGCTGATGTACGACCGTCATGCCGTCTTCGTGCGGACCTGGATCTGGGACGTCGAAGACAACCGCCGACCCGGCCGGAGCTACCATCGCCGGCGGGTCTTCAGCGAAGAGATTCGATCGAGCCTCCGTTGACAGTTGCACCTTGAAGCTCAGAGGGCAGGGTGTAACGGTTCTGCGCGACGGGGGTCTTGCTTCTATCCACCTCCCCGTGAAACGTCAAACCGCATGGTGGGGCCGCATCACTCGCTTCCGCCCGAGCCGGCAGGGCCCTCGGGCGCGAGGTGGCTCGGGAAGTAGATGAAGAGCCGGCTGGACCACTCCGACTCGCCGAAGTAGATCTGGCCCTGGGGGCCCGTAACCGCGCTGTCGAACTCGAATCCGTAGCGGCGTTCTTCGATGGCCGCCAGGGGAATACCCAGGTTCCTCAGTTCACCGGTGCGCGGTTCGTAGACGAAGAGCTGTCCCATGTCGCCCTGCTGTCCGGCGACGCCGAAGACGCGCCCGTCCTTGGCGGCGGCGAGGGCCCGGACGCGGATGCGGTCGCTGGGCTTGCCCAGGAGCCGGGTCTCGAGCGTTTCCGGGTCGAGCGTGTAGAGGATTCCGTCGGCCTTGTCTCCCACGTAGAACAGCTTCCGCACGTCGTCCCAGGCCCAGGCGTCGATCCGGGCGTACAGGGCCCGCCCCGGG
>CAZGEE010000289.1:0-3499 GCA_964525035.1 uncultured Anaerolineales bacterium | reverse complement strand
ACCGCCGGCCGGTTCGACGTGACGGGGTATGCGCGCAATCGGCCGGACGGGGCGGTCGAACTGGTGGCCGAGGGGCCGCCGGACCAGGTGGCCGGGTTCTGTTCGGCCGTGGCCGAGCGCATGGGCGAATACATCCGCGACAGCGACAGCCACGAGAGCCCCGCGACGGGAGAGTTCGACGGGTTCGGCGTGGCGCGGTAGGACACCGGCGCGGCAGCCCCTCGCGGTCGACGGGGGAGGGGGGCCTTCGGAGCCGGGGGCGCGGCGGCCC
Organism: uncultured Anaerolineales bacterium; assembly: GCA_964525035.1. Lineage (GTDB taxonomy): Bacteria > Planctomycetota > Phycisphaerae > FEN-1346 > JAACEH01 > CAZGEE01. The sequence goes on along the minus strand of CAZGEE010000289.1, from coordinate 3,228 downwards.
TGGCGCGGGGTCGCGAGGGCTTCGGGGGGCGGAATTCCTGTTGCATGGTTCGGCGCGGGCGGCTACACTCCGGGAGAACACCTCGCGTGCCCGTCCGGCGTGAGGGCACGGCTCGCCGGGCGAGGCGAAGACCGTCTCCGACGTCCGGCCTGGAGGGAGATCGCCATGCGAACGCTCGTCCCGTCGTCTCTCGCCCTGTGGCTGGCCGGCCTGGTGCTGGTGGCCGGCTGCGGGCCGACCGCGAAACAGTACAACCAGCAGGGGTTGAAGGAGTTCCGTGCGGCCCAGCGGGGCGACGACGCCCGGGTGGAGCATTACCGGGTGGCCCTGGCGGCCTTCGAACAGGCCGCCGAGATGGCCCCGGCCGGCGCCGACTACCATTACAACGCCGGGGCGGCCCACCAGGCGCTCGGCGAACTCGAGGAGGCCATCTTCTACTACCGCATGGCCGTGAAGCTCGAGCCGGGCCTCGTCGCCGCGCACGAGAACATGGCACGGTGTTACCTGGCCATGGGCGACCGGGACATGGCCGAGGCCACCTGGGAGCGGGCCTGCCGGACCAACCCGCTCTCGGCGAAACCGTTCGACCACTATGCCCTGTACCTGCTGGAGAAAGGCGACACCGCCAAGGCCGAGGAATACTTCCGCAAGGCCGTCGCGGCCGACCCGGAGGATCCAACGGCCCATCACCTGCTGGGGGAATTCCTGATCCGGCACGGCCGGCGCGAGGAGGGGCTCGGACACTACAGGCGGAGCATCGAGCTGGAACCGTTGAACCCGGCGCTGGCCAAGGAGATGCGGGACCTCGCCCCGGTCGAGTCGACCTTGCCCGAGCCGAAACCGGAGGTCCAGCCCTGAGATGACGCGGCCCGGCGCGAGACGACCCGAAGCGGGGTGGCGCGGTGAGCGGGCCCCGCTTTTCGCGTTCCTTGTTGCAGCCGCCGGCGCGATGGTCCTCGGCGGCTGGGGGCGCGAGGCCCACCGGATTGTCACCACCGAGGCGGGCCGCCTCCTGCCGCCGCCCCTGTCGGACTACTTCCGCGAGCATGCCGACGAGCTCGGCCGACAGTCGAACGAGCCGGACCGTCGCGTGGCGCGGCTCCGGAGCGAAGTGCGCCGGATCGAACGCGACCTCGCCGGCCGCGGCGAGCCGGATGCAGCCGAGCGCGAGGCCCTGCAGGCCGCACGCAGAACCTGGCGCGTGGCGCGGGCACGGCACTTTTTCGACGTCGACGCGCTCACGGACGAGCCGCCACCGCTGGAGAGCTTCCCGCGCGACCGCGAGGCCGCCCGGCGGTACGTGGCGGAGTTTCTCATGCGGACCGACCGCGCCCGGGCCGCCGAACTGCTCGGCGTGGCGACCGGGGCACTACCCGAGGAGCTTTCGCGCGAGCAGGCCGACCGGCTCGGCGAGGCGGTCCTGCTGGAGCACGGCACGCTGCCCTGGACCATCCGCGACGCCGTGGACGAACTGGCCGAGACGTTCCGCGAGCGCCGCGTCGAGCACCTGCCGCGCGTGATCGGCCGCCTGTCGCATTATGTCGGCGACCTCCACCAGCCGCTTCACACGACGGTGAACTACGACGGCCGGCGGACCGGCAACCGCGGCGTGCACGCCGTCTTCGAGGTGCACATCGTCAACCGCTACCGGGACGCCTATCGCGAGCTGCCCGCGGAATTCCTCTCGCCGTACGATTTCGAGGACGACGTGCTCGGGATGGTCTTCGAGCAACTGGCCGAGAACGCGGGGCGGACGAAGGCACTCCTCGCGGCCGACTCACGGGCTCGGAAGGAGGGCGCCCTGACCGAGGAAGACGTCCGCTGGGTGAAGGGCCGGGGCCACGACGAGAACGACCGGATGTTCCTCCGCCGCGATCTCTCGGAGCTGGAGCCGCGGGAGGCCCGGCTCGTGCGCCACGCGGATCGTCTGCACGCCCTCCTGCGGGACCGCCACGACGACCTGGTCGGCCGATGCCTGGGCGACGCGGCGTCGAGCGTGGCCTCGCTGGTGTACACGGCGTGGGTGGAGGCGGGGCAGCCGCCGCTGACGGCCGGGCCGCCGCCGGGCAAGGCGAAAGATGAGGCCCCGCCGGCCTGGCAGCCCTACGTCCCGTTCCTGGTCGTCGCCGCGTTCGTGGTGTTCGTTCTGGTGGCCCGCCGGCTCCGGGAACCGCCCCGTTCGGACCGGTGATGCGGGATTTCGCTACCGCCGGGCGACGGTTTCCGTGCCTTGGCGATCCCGCCGTGTCCTCACGCATCCCTCAACCCCCTGTTCCCGGTACGAGGCCTGCATACAATAAATGAAGGGAAGGGGGGAGCCCCCGGCCCGACTATCGCGCTTCGTAAGGAGGGACGAGAATGCAACGACGCCCATGGCTCGTATCGACCGTGGCGGCCGTCTGGGTAGTGCTGGCCGGGTGCGCCGCTCAGAAGGCGCCGCAGACGGCGGAGGAAATTCCCTACGCCCCCGCCGACGTTCGCCCGGCGATGATCGGCTCGCGCGTGCCCGACGTGACGCTGTGGACGCCCGAGGGCAACCATGCGGAGCTTCGCGAGGTCGTGGCCGAGCAGCCAACCGTGCTGATGGTCTACCGCGGCGACTGGTGCGCCTATTGCAAGAAGCACCTGCAGCAACTCGCGGGGATCGAGTCGCAGTTGCAGGAACTGGGCTACCAGATCGTGGCGATCAGCCCGGACCGGCCGGAGACGATGCGCAAGACGGTCGAGGACACAGGTCTCGGGTACCGCCTGCTGTCGGATCCGCACCTCGATGCCGCCCAGTGGCTTGGTCTGGCTTATTACGTCGACGAGGCGACCCGGCGCAGCCTGGAGCGCTACGGCGCGGACCTCCGGAGCGGGCCCGGACAGCCGCACAAGATGCTGCCCGTCCCGGCGGTGTTCCTCGTGGACCGCCATGGGGTGATCCGTTTCGACTACGTCAACCCGGACTATCGCGTCCGTCTCGACCCCGACGTGCTGCTCGCCGCCGCCCGGGCGCTGCAGGGAAGCTCGTAGGGCGATGGCCTTCCCGGCGGGCCGCCGGGAGACAGGCTTTGTCGGTGGGGATGACATGAAAAAGGCCCCGCAAAGGTTGCTGGGGGAATTCCTCGGCCGGGCGCCCGGTCGGCGGTTGGTGATTGCCTGCGCGGCGGACGCGGCGGGGTTGGCTGCGGGGGAGCTGCTGCGCCGGTACGCGGCGCGGCACGGCGTCGCCGAGGCAGTCGTCGT
>CAZGEE010000288.1:0-3506 GCA_964525035.1 uncultured Anaerolineales bacterium | reverse complement strand
TACGACAGCGGCCAGGGCACCTACACCGTCCAGCCCGTCGCGTGGAACGGCAGCGCCTGGGCCGACGACGGCAGCCAGGTCACCGGCGTGGTCAACGTCGGCGAGATCCAGGCCGGCGAGGAGGGCTACCTGGACGGTCCGCCGGGCGAGGACGTTTATGCCCGGCTCTACCGCGAAGGCGACGACTACTTTCTCGCGGTCCACGCGCCGCGCATGCCCTAGGGAGGGAGACCCGACCGATGGGATGGTCCGCACTCTGGCCGGTGTCCCGCTGGAGCCGGCCCGACGACGCGCTCGTCTTCAACGACCTCGTGGCGGCGCTCGACGAGCGCGACACGCTGGTACCCGCGGGTTACGTCCCGGCGCCGTTCGCGCGGCTCGCGCCGATCAAGGGCGTCCCGGCCGGGGCGTCCGGGCCGACCGGCCTCCAGACCGTGGCGAACTTCCAGTACGAGATCGCCCGGATGCTCGACGGCCTGAACGACTGGCGCTGGTGGGACCGTGGTCGGACGGGGCTCTATACGCTGGATGCCCTGCTCACCGACACGCTCGGCCAGGACCACTGGACGCACGACCTCACGGCCGAGGGGGCGCGGTGGACCCCGCCGGTGCCCGCGGTCTTCAACGAACTGCGGCAGGCCGTCTGCGGGCTGAAGCACCTGCGCCGCCTGGCCGCCAGCGCCGTCAGCAGCCGGACCGACAGCGTGTACCGGTTGACCTTCGGCATCGACGACTGGCCCGCGGACCGGGCCGAGACGTTCGCCCTCTTCGACGGCGAGGACGACGGCGTCGACACGGGGCTGGTCTTCGACGTGGGGCTCTCGGCCATCCTGTTCGACTCCGGCAGCGACCAGGAATGGTACGTCGACTCCCGCGAGATGGAACTGCGTTTCGACACGGCCGACCTGGCCCCCGCGACCGTGGCCCGCGCCTGGCTCGAGCTGACCACCGCCGCCTGCCCGGGCGGGACCGACTTCAGCGACACGTTCACCGCCGAGGTGACCTCGGCCGACGGCACCCAGCGCGGGACGTTCGACTCGGACGACCACAGCCTGAAGAGCATCGAGCTCCCGGCCTCGGACGTCAACACCGCGGGCGAGACGGTGCTCCGGCTCCGCAGCACCCGGCCCGAGACGGACGATCGGCCCGCCTGGGACCCGCCGGGCCCGGACTATTCCAGCACCTACCGCGAGGGCTTCGACCTCGGCGAGACGCTTCGCCTGGTCGTGGAGGTGACCTTTGACTACCGCGACTGACCGCCGGCCCGAGACCCTGACCACGCCCGACGCCTGCGAGCAGAGGCATCGGCCCCTGCGGGCCCTCACGTGGCAACTGTTCGGCGCGTTCGTCATGGTGCTGGTCACGCTCGCCCTGGCCGGGGCGGCCCACCTTTCGATGAAGGCCGACGCCGACGACCTCGAGCGGACCGAGAACCGGACGCACGACCTCGAGGCCGAGTGGGCCGTCATCGGCGCCCGGCTCGGCGAACTCCGCGCCGGGCAGGAGAGCATGCGGGAGAACCTGCGCTACATTCGCGAGCGACTCGATAAGGAGACGAGCCATGAGTGATTCGGAACGACGAGGCAGACCCATACGGAGAGTGCTCCTGCCGGCCATCGCGCTGCTGGGCGCGTGCCTGCTTGCCGGCTGCGCCGGCGTGGGATTCTCCGGGCGGGAGGTGGAACTGCTGGAGGCGAGCGCGGCCGACGCCCGGTTCATGCGCCGGACGTGGTCGCGGCGCTCGGCCTCCGAGCGCCGGGGCTTCGCCCGGGAGAACGCCCGCCGGTGGACGTACTTCAACGACCTGGTCCACGGCCGGCGGCCCGCGCCGGACGACGGGGCGGAGACCGAGGCCGCTCCACAGGCCCCGGCGGTGGGCGAACCGGCCGAGGAGACGGCCGAAGCTGCCGGCAGCGCCGCGAACACCCCTGCCCGCGCGACCGACGCGGGCGAGGCCGACGAGCGGGAGGAGGTGCCGGGCGATGACTGACCCCCAACGGGAAGACCGTCCCATGGAAGAGACGGCGAGCGCGTTTCTGCGCGAGGTGCGGGCCCGGTTCGAAGACCGGTCGGACCGCGCGCTGGCGGAGCGGCTCGCCCCGGCGGTGTCGCGGCTGACGGACCGGCTCGTCATCGTGGCGTGCGACCGGCTGGCCCGCGGCGAGATGACCGGCTTCTTCGAGGCCATGCTCGAGGGGATGACCGAGAGCGAGCGGTCCGCCTGGCGGCGCGAGGTCACCCGCGGTTGGTTCCTCGCCGCCCGGCGGCGCTGGCAGGCCCGGCGGGAGCTCCGCCGCGAGGTGATCGAGACCATCCTGCACGTGAAAGCGCTGGCCCTGGCCTGACGCGGGGCCGACCGGCGCGACGGAAGACGTCAGCGACAACAACGAGAAGGAGGTGCGGCGTGCGCACGATCGTGCAGTCGAAGAAGATGATTCTCAGCCTGGCCGGGTTGGCCGCGGTGGTCGCCCTGGTGATCCTGGGCCGCGACCTGGAGACGGTGAAGTGGGTCGGCGGGTTCATCACCGGCATCGTGGCCAGCCTGAACCTCGGCCAGGGGCTCGCCGACGGGTTCAGCGAAGGGCGCACCAGCGCCCGCGCGCCGGCCCCGCGAAGTCCCTAAGGACGGTCCCCGTCCTTTCGGTCGCCGAGGAACTCGAAGGTGAGCTTGAAGCACGTCCGGTCGGGCGGCCGGATCGACCCGTACAGCTCGACCAGTTTCTCGTGGAGCGCCTCGACCGACGGCAGGCCGTCGAGGCGGGCCTCGTCGTCGGTCAGCGCCGACGGGTCCACCTCGCGGATGTCGGTGATGCGGAACCAGCCGAGCCGCGGCGAGTAGAGCCGGCCGCCGGGCCTGACGGGCCGGCGTTTCCAGAAGCGGACCGTCTGACGTTTGCGGCCCTCGCGGATGGCCTGATGAAACTCTTTGCGGAAAAGAAGGAACATAGACACAGGGTACGAATCATGGAACTGCGGATCAACCGGAAAGTCGCGAGCCTTTCCCCCGGAACCGCCGCGGCCCCGAGCGACCGGGCCGTGGCCCTGGCCGAGATGTTCGGCGTCGGGCTCGACGAGCGGCACGAGGTGGAGCTCTATCGCGACTTCCGCGTCCGCCTGCGCAAGGGCGACGTGGTGTACGTCACGGGCCCGAGCGGCTGCGGGAAGACCGTCCTGCTGCGCGCGATGGTCGAGCAGCTCCGCGCCGCGCTCGCCGACCCGGCCGATGAAGGCGCCGTGGACTCCGGCGCGGTCGATCCGGAAGGCCCGCTGGCCGAGCTCGCCTCGGTGGACCTCGGCGGCGCGGCGCCCGTGGTGGACCGCCTGCCGGGGGACCTGGACGCGGCGCTGCGGGCCGCGTCCGCGGCGGGGTTGAATGACGCCTTCCTGCTGCTTCGACCCCCGTCGGAGCTCTCTGACGGGCAGCGGTACCGCTACCGGCTGGCCCGGCTCCTGGCCGGCGGGGCGCGGACGCTGGTCATCGACGAGTTCTGTTCGACCCTGGACCG
>CAZGEE010000287.1:0-3518 GCA_964525035.1 uncultured Anaerolineales bacterium | reverse complement strand
CTTCGCTCTCCGGGCTTGAGCCTGCCGCGCGGCACGAACGGGCCGTCGATCAGGAGAAAGGCGTCGAACGCGGCCGTGGCCGATTCGCCTTCGTCGGCCAGGAGGCGCAGCTCGAATGCGTGGTCGCCCTCTTTGAGCGACACCTCGCCGAGGTGAACCCAGTTGGCCCCGACGTGCTCCTTCAGGAACGTGCTGTCGGCGAGACCGATGTCGCGGCCGCACACCTGCCACGCTTCGTCATCGAAGCGCCAGCGGAACGGACCGTGCTTCCAGAACTTCCGCGTCCAGAACTGGTACGTGGCATCGGCCGGCACGTGGACCCGGTACCGCGCGAAGAGTTCTTCGGCGCCCCGTTTGCCGGAGCTCGACAGCCATCGCCCCCCGCTGAGCTTGTCGCGGTTGTCCTCGAACGTCGAGGCCGAGAACCAGGAATCCTCGGGGAAATTGGTCTCGGACGTCGCCTCGCCCTCCCACCAGACGACCCGGCCCTCGCCGGCGCGACCGGCGGCGACGCCGGGAATCGACATCGCCGCCAGGACAATCAGACTGAAAAGAATCGACCGCTGCGACATGGCTACTCGCTCTCGCCCCCGGACTCTTGCTCGACCAGCCACATGCAGTCGATAAAGCTCTGCGGAGGCAGGGGCTTCCCGTCCGGCCCCTCGCCCGGTCGGAACATCCCGGTCTTGGTGGCATCGGGATGCCACGCCATGTAGAAGGTCCCGCCGCTGTCGTCCGGGTTCCACGGGCCCACGTCGACCACGCGCCACATACCGTCCATCATCGCGGCGTCCATCTTCGTGGAGGCGGTACGCGGACGGCCCGGGTTGTGGATGCCGCAGACCATGGCGTCGCCCTCGGCCCCGGGCTTGGCCTTGCCCATGACCCGAACGAAGGCGCGGTAGTGCTTGCCCGGCGTGAAGTCCTTGGGGGTCTGAAGCCGGTTCGTGATGCTCCATCCGTGCGTGATGATCCGCTGGCCCCAGCCGTCGGTCGCCCCGTCCACCGGCGTCATGAACTTGACCTGGCCGTCGAACTGCGCCGCCTCGACAAAGGTGACCCTCGACGGGTCGACGTCCCGCAATTCCTCGGGCAGGACCGTCTCCAGGAACGCCTCGCCGTACTCGGCCACATCCTCGGCCCACCGGAACAACTCCTCGGCATGATCGCCCTCACGGACCCGGGTGATGCCGGCGTCTCGGCCCACGCGGGCGAAGTCCCGGCAGACCTCCGACCAGGAAAGCTCGGGGCATCGCTCCTTGGCGGCGTCCCAGAACGCGTACCGCCGCCGGAGGAGCATGTACCAGACGGGGAAGTGCGCCACCCGGACGCGGCGGAGCCGCTCCGGATCGTCGGCCACCCGGGCCTCGGCCCGGCGGAACAGCTCTTCCGCCCGCGCGATGATCTCCGGCGTCAGGTACCGCGCGCTCAGGTGCGTCCGGTGCGTCGCCCAGATGGGAATCCGGTCCTCGGTCACCTTCGTGATGAGCATGTCGATGTACTCGAGGATCAGTGGGGCCGCCTCGGGACCGTAGTAGCCCAGGCAGAATTCCTCCATGAGCTTTCGGCCGTCGGCCTCCGGGTTCCACATACCCCGGGCGAGCATCCACATGACCATCTTCGAGAACTGGCCGTTGTCGGTCGTGTGACTGCCCTGGTTGAAGATGCCCCGGACGTTGTTGTCGATGAAGAACCGGATGTTGGGCAGCAGCACGTGGAAGTTCGACCAGGGCTGGGCGTAGTGCACGAAGTTCGTGGTGTAGTCCCACACGTAAATCTTGTCGCAGAGCTTCCCCCAGTCCTCGAGGTCCTTCTTGTACGTGGCATTCTCCTCCGGCCACCCCTCCTTCAGCGGGACGGAGTAGTTGCACGCGATCGGCGGGATCGTGATCATCACGTTGTCGCGGCACGTCATGGCTTTCGGCGCCGATTGCGTCCACCGGTACGCGTTGGTGTTGAGCCGGACGTCCGGGTGCTTTTCCCGGACGATGTCGGCCACGTGGTTGACGAAATAAAGCACCATGGCGGAATTGGCGCCGTGCTCTTCCACCAGGGCCTGGCACTTCTCGCACTGGCACGGCGTGGAGTTGTCCTCCTGGCCGAGCGTAATGAGCCGCCACTCGGGGTGCTCGTCGAGCATCTCAATGACGTGTCGCGCCGCCGTCCGGATGCCCTCCTCGTTGCTCCAGCACGGCTGGCGGGTGGTGCGCTTGCCGCGCGACAGGGCATAGAACTCCGGGTGCTCCTCGAAGTATTTCTCTTTCGGCAGAAAGCGGAGCACGCCGTGGGCGATGGCGTGGTCCATGGCAATGGGCCCGAGGTCCTCGGGCATCTCGTGGTATGCGGCGTGCACGTGATTCCGGGCACACCAGAGCCGGGCCTCGCGCCACAACTTGCGCTGTTCAGCATTCTCGCTGTCGCGGTCGCCGATCCAGAGGTCGCCGTAGAGCATGTCGCGGTACTCGAGCGCGGGCACCTTCTTCACCTCCAGCGGTTCGATCTCGAGCTTTTCCAGCTTCGGGATGGTGCTCTCGCCCGGCGCCCACCACCGGCAACCGAGGCGCGAGAGCCACTCGTAGACACCGTACATGGTGCCCCGCTTGCGGCCACCCGCGATGACCAGGCGATCGCCCACGGTCTTGAGGATAAACCCGTCCCGGCCGAGCGCATCGTGATCCACCGTAACGCCGAGACCGCGGACCGCGGGTCCGTCCCCGACGAGGATGGCCTTCGCGGGAAGCGCGTCTCCCTCGGTGCGCACCGGAAACTCGTCCCCGGTCATCTGCTCGAGGTGGGCCGCCAGGTCCTCCACCGCCCACTGCTCCGTGGGGCTCGCTTCCTTGGACTGAATGATTTCGTAGTCGCCGGTTCCGCTCAACAGGACCGCGAGCACAAGCATCGCTTCCATCATGGCAACCTCTCCTTAACACACGGCCACACGCGGCGTCCCGGTACCTCGGCGGAACACCGGCCCCTGCATTGCCCGGTTCATACTACCCGGTAGGCCACTTGCTGCGACACGGTCCCCGTGACGATGTCGTTAGGTTTGCTGCGTTTCGCTGATTGCGCGATCACAATCCAGGGTCAGCTTCAACGTCGCCACACCCTCGTCGAAATCGCACGGGCTCCCGGACCAGTCACCACTTTGCACCTGTTCGAGGAACCGGGCGTTCTGGTAATGGTACATTCGCCAGGTGTCCTGCGTGAAGGTTCGCCGGCGGCGCCCTTCGTCTATGACGAGCACCCCGCCCAGAAGATTCAGGCGGTACACGCGCCTCTGCCCGAGCAGGACCATCTCGTCGCGCCAGGTGTCGCCCACCCACGTATGCGCGTGCGACGCCACGGCCCCGCTCTCGAACCGCAGGCTGAGCGCGAGGGTCTCGTCCACCGTGTAATCCGGCGTCTTCGGGCCGACCGGGTTCGACGCCACGCCGCGTACCTCCGCCACCTCGCCAAGGAGCATGCGCATCAGGTCGAGGTTGTGCGTGGCCTGGTCGATCAGGATCCCGCCGGAGATC